>NZ_AKJO01000097.1:2500-5407 GCF_000282295.1 Pseudomonas sp. GM33 | reverse complement strand
CAAATTGCTTGGGTGTTATATGGTCAAGCCTCACGGGCAATTAGTATTGGTTAGCTCAACGCCTCACAGCGCTTACACACCCAACCTATCAACGTCGTAGTCTTCGACGGCCCTTCAGGGGACTCAAGGTCCCAGTGAGATCTCATCTTGAGGCAAGTTTCCCGCTTAGATGCTTTCAGCGGTTATCTTTTCCGAACATAGCTACCCGGCAATGCCACTGGCGTGACAACCGGAACACCAGAGGTTCGTCCACTCCGGTCCTCTCGTACTAGGAGCAGCCCCTCTCAAATCTCAAACGTCCACGGCAGATAGGGACCGAACTGTCTCACGACGTTCTAAACCCAGCTCGCGTACCACTTTAAATGGCGAACAGCCATACCCTTGGGACCGGCTTCAGCCCCAGGATGTGATGAGCCGACATCGAGGTGCCAAACACCGCCGTCGATATGAACTCTTGGGCGGTATCAGCCTGTTATCCCCGGAGTACCTTTTATCCGTTGAGCGATGGCCCTTCCATACAGAACCACCGGATCACTAAGACCTACTTTCGTACCTGCTCGACGTGTCTGTCTCGCAGTCAAGCGCGCTTTTGCCTTTATACTCTACGACCGATTTCCGACCGGTCTGAGCGCACCTTCGTACTCCTCCGTTACTCTTTAGGAGGAGACCGCCCCAGTCAAACTACCCACCATACACTGTCCTCGATCCGGATAACGGACCTGAGTTAGAACCTCAAAGTTGCCAGGGTGGTATTTCAAGGATGGCTCCACGCGAACTGGCGTCCACGCTTCAAAGCCTCCCACCTATCCTACACAAGCAAATTCAAAGTCCAGTGCAAAGCTATAGTAAAGGTTCACGGGGTCTTTCCGTCTAGCCGCGGATACACTGCATCTTCACAGCGATTTCAATTTCACTGAGTCTCGGGTGGAGACAGCGCCGCCATCGTTACGCCATTCGTGCAGGTCGGAACTTACCCGACAAGGAATTTCGCTACCTTAGGACCGTTATAGTTACGGCCGCCGTTTACCGGGGCTTCGATCAAGAGCTTCGCGTTAGCTAACCCCATCAATTAACCTTCCGGCACCGGGCAGGCGTCACACCCTATACGTCCACTTTCGTGTTTGCAGAGTGCTGTGTTTTTAATAAACAGTCGCAGCGGCCTGGTATCTTCGACCGGCGTGGGCTTACGGAGCAAGTCCTTCACCCTCACCGGCGCACCTTCTCCCGAAGTTACGGTGCCATTTTGCCTAGTTCCTTCACCCGAGTTCTCTCAAGCGCCTTGGTATTCTCTACCCAACCACCTGTGTCGGTTTGGGGTACGGTTCCTGGTTATCTGAAGCTTAGAAGCTTTTCTTGGAAGCATGGCATCAACCACTTCGTCACCCAAAGGGTAACTCGTCATCAGCTCTCGGCCTTAGAATCCCGGATTTACCTAAGATTCCAGCCTACCACCTTAAACTTGGACAACCAACGCCAAGCTGGCCTAGCCTTCTCCGTCCCTCCATCGCAATAACCAGAAGTACAGGAATATTAACCTGTTTTCCATCGACTACGCTTTTCAGCCTCGCCTTAGGGACCGACTAACCCTGCGTCGATTAACGTTGCGCAGGAAACCTTGGTCTTTCGGCGTGGGTGTTTTTCACACCCATTGTCGTTACTCATGTCAGCATTCGCACTTCTGATACCTCCAGCAAGCTTCTCAACTCACCTTCACAGGCTTACAGAACGCTCCTCTACCGCATCACCCGAAGGTGATACCCGTAGCTTCGGTGTATGGTTTGAGCCCCGTTACATCTTCCGCGCAGGCCGACTCGACTAGTGAGCTATTACGCTTTCTTTAAAGGGTGGCTGCTTCTAAGCCAACCTCCTAGCTGTCTAAGCCTTCCCACATCGTTTCCCACTTAACCATAACTTTGGGACCTTAGCTGACGGTCTGGGTTGTTTCCCTTTTCACGACGGACGTTAGCACCCGCCGTGTGTCTCCCATGCTCGGCACTTGTAGGTATTCGGAGTTTGCATCGGTTTGGTAAGTCGGGATGACCCCCTAGCCGAAACAGTGCTCTACCCCCTACAGTGATACATGAGGCGCTACCTAAATAGCTTTCGAGGAGAACCAGCTATCTCCGAGCTTGATTAGCCTTTCACTCCGATCCACAGGTCATCCGCTAACTTTTCAACGGTAGTCGGTTCGGTCCTCCAGTCAGTGTTACCTAACCTTCAACCTGCCCATGGATAGATCGCCCGGTTTCGGGTCTATTCCCAGCGACTAGACGCCCTATTAAGACTCGCTTTCGCTACGCCTCCCCTATTCGGTTAAGCTCGCCACTGAAAATAAGTCGCTGACCCATTATACAAAAGGTACGCAGTCACCCAACAAAGTGGGCTCCCACTGCTTGTACGCATACGGTTTCAGGATCTATTTCACTCCCCTCTCCGGGGTTCTTTTCGCCTTTCCCTCACGGTACTAGTTCACTATCGGTCAGTCAGTAGTATTTAGCCTTGGAGGATGGTCCCCCCATATTCAGACAAAGTTTCTCGTGCTCCGTCCTACTCGATTTCATGACTAAGAGATTTTCGCGTACAGGGCTATCACCCACTATGGCCGCACTTTCCAGAGCGTTCCGCTAATCTCAAAGCCACTTAAGGGCTAGTCCCCGTTCGCTCGCCACTACTAAGGGAATCTCGGTTGATTTCTTTTCCTCAGGGTACTTAGATGTTTCAGTTCCCCTGGTTCGCCTCTTGCACCTATGTATTCAGTACAAGATAACCATCTTATGATGGCTGGGTTCCCCCATTCAGACATCTCCGGATCAAAGTCTGTTTGCCGACTCCCCGAAGCTTTTCGCAGGCTACCACGTCTTTCATCGCCTCTGACTGCCAAGGCATCCACCGTATGCGCTTCTTCAC
>NZ_AKJO01000096.1:0-87050 GCF_000282295.1 Pseudomonas sp. GM33 | reverse complement strand
GGGGGGAGCCACTGAACCTGGCGGCCGGCAGCCTGCTGCGCTACCTGCCGTTGTTGCTGGTGCCGCCGGCCGTGGGCGTGATGGTGTATGCCGCTGACATCGCGGCGGACTTCTGGGCCATCGTCGGTGCGCTAGTGTTGTCGCTGTTGCTTTCGATGGCCTTCGCCGGCGTGCTGATGCAGCGCATGGTCAAGCGTCACGCGCACTCCGAGGACAACCAATGATCTTCGACTGGCACGGCGCCTGGGCCTCGGTGATTCACCATCCATTATTCGGCATCGGTATCACCCTCGGTGCCTATCAGCTCGTCCTTGCGGCATTCGAGAAAACCCGCTGGATCTTTTTGCAGCCGGTGCTGGTCTCCATGTTGCTGGTGATCGGTGTGCTGGTGGGTTGCGGCCTGACTTACGCCGAGTACCGCAAGAGTACCGAGATCCTGAGCATCCTGCTCGGTCCGGCCACTGTTGCGCTGGCGGTGCCGCTTTATCTGAACCTGCGACGGATTCGGCAGTTGTTCTGGCCGATATTTACTACGCTGGTGATAGGCGGGGTGGTGGCCACGGGGATGGGCGTGTTGTTGGGCTGGTGGTTCGGTGCCGAGCACATGATCCTGATGACCATGGCACCGAAGTCGGTGACGTCGCCGATTGCGATGCTGGTGGCTGAACAGATCGGCGGCGTCGCGGCGCTGGCAGCGGTGTTCGTCCTGATTACCGGTGTGATCGGGGCGATTTTCGGCCCGGCCCTGTTGACTCGCCTCGGTGTGCACAGCCCGGAAGCCAGGGGTATGGCGCTGGGCATGACGGCCCATGCGGTCGGCACGTCGGTGGCGTTGCAGGAAAGTGAAGAGTGCGGCGCCTTCGCGGCGCTGGCGATGAGCCTGATGGGTGTGGCCACGGCGGTTTTCCTGCCGCTGGCGGTGTCGATGGTCGTGTAAGGAAATGTCTATGAGTCTGCCGCTTTTTCCGTTGAACACAGTGCTGTTCCCAGGTTGCATCCTCGACTTGCAGATCTTCGAAGCGCGCTATCTGGACATGATCGGCCGCTGCATGAAGCAGGGTGGCGGGTTCGGCGTGGTGTGCATCCTCGACGGCGAGGAAGTCGGAATCGCCCCGGCCGGCTACGCGCTGGTGGGCTGTGAAGCGCTGATCACCGATTTCAAACAGCAGGACAACGGCCTGCTGGGGATTCGGGTCCAGGGCGGCCGGCGCTTTCGCGTTTTGCGTACCGAAGTGCAACGGGATCAGTTGACCGTCGCCGAGGTCGAGTGGCTGGAAGATGAGCCGGAGCAACCGCTGCAGGATGAGGATGCCGACCTGGTGGCGTTGCTCAAGGCCCTGGCGGAGCACCCGATGGTCGAAGCCTTGAACATGGGCACGGAAGCGACCGGGCAACAGTCACTGGCCAATCAGTTGGCGTACCTGTTGCCTTTCGCCGAACTGGACAAGATTGACCTGTTGCAACTTGATGATCCGCAGCAGCGACTGGATGCGATTCAGGCGTTGCTGGATGAGTTACAGGGCGAGTTGTTTGCCTGAGCAGCATTTGGCAAAACATCAGCAGGTTGGCCAGCATTGTTGAGCGTCGGTGGATTATTTAGTTTGTGGCCGTCCACATGATGTGGGCAAATTCATTAAAAGGATCTAACGCAATGACTATCTATAAGAACGAAAAATCCGCCTGGGAAGCTGCTGCAGTAGGCTACCTGCTGAAAAATGCCAGCCCTAGTAGTTCTTTTGAAGACACCGCTGCAACTGCATGCCAGTTGGCTGATGCATTGATTTTGGAAATGCGTAATCGTGAGTGGGGGGGCTAAGTCCCCGAGACTGAAGCCCTCGACTAATGAGTCGGGGGCTTTTGTGGGGTGAGTCAATGTGCAATCACCCACCGGAAATGCATGCGGCAACACCAAAACCTCGAACAAACCTTACCCGCGCCACCAGCCACCAGCAATCAGGTCAGATGTCTCCGTGGCGGCTATCTACGGCTATCAGTACAACGAACTAAGGAACGGCGCAAAAGAACTCGGCGTGTGTTCGCTGGGCATGCTGTAACTGGCCAACGGTTCGTTCAAAACTTGCTAGTACCCGCAGGCAGGAAGCTGTTTGGTTGCGGAGTTGACCAATGCCGTGAAGTGAAGTGCCTGGGCAACAGTCACTGCTCAATCAGGTTGCGTACACATGTTGCCTTTTGCCAAGCTGGACAAGATTAATCTGCCGCAAATCGATTGTCCGCAATACGACTGGATGAGTCGCGGGGCGAGTTGTTTGTCTGATTGATAATGGTAAGTCGTCGACTGTTCGGTTGAGTTGAGTTGAGTTGTTTGGTCTGGTCTTAAGTTTGTTGGTTGGTTGTTTTGGTGGTGGTCAGTTTGTTTGGTGGGGCGTTGTATTGATTTTTAATAAGTTGGTGGTGGGTTTGTATTGATTGATAAGGTTGAGGTGGTTATATTTGCTTCGCCTGCATGAGGCAGGTATTGCATATATAAGGGAGTATTTGATGAAAGATTTAACTGGCGATGAACGTGCGTTGTGGGGTTTTTGCTTTACTCGGTCCATGCTCCGTGATGTTAGAGAAGGTACACCGCAGGTCGAAGTTGAGTTTGCGGCGGATTCGGCGCTGACTGCGGCGAATGCGTTGATTCTGGTGCGACGTTCGGATTTGAATACCGCTGGCGATGGTTTTGAACAGCGACTCTGGGATGATTATGCGGGGGAGGCACTGGTCAAGTTTTCTGAAGTTCGTTATAAGCTTGATGATAATGTCGCTCTCGCGCGCAAGATTGCAAAACAAATCGAGGCAGGTCTAATTAAATACCGTGGTGTTGAAAGCGAGAACTTGCCAAGTTTTCCGATCGGCGGCTAAGACTTAATATAATCTGTCAGGTTGGGCTGTTACTTGATGTCAGTGCGATTCCTGATGTCACTGCTGTAATAAGGTTGTCCGCCCAGAAGTTGTTTGCCTGGCATTATTGAAAAGATCGCAGCCTTTGGTCGCTTCTACAGCGTGAACGCTCATGCAGGTGCGACTGAGGGCTGGGATCTTTTGCTTTATCTAGTACGCATATCGCAACATCGTATGCGGCAAATGCCGCAACACGAAGAACCCGAACAATGCCACCAAGGCTGGGAGCACCAGCCACCAGACCTTGGGCGGTAAGGCGTTGAGCGGCTCCTTGCGCTGGATCAGCCACAGGCTGGCCGCACAGACACACGCCGCCAGCATTGCGCCGGCCAATACATCTGTCGGCCAATGCGCACCGAGGTATACCCGCGACAGCGCAATAGCCGTCGCTGGCAGGCATCCCACCAATAACCAGGTCAGGCGCATCCGGGGCGGTTGCCCGCGGCCGGCCAGAACGGCGAGGGTGAGGAACAGCGCGAAAGACCCTGAAGCGTGGCCGCTGGGCATGCTGTAGCTGGTGAGCGGATCGCTCAACACTTCGGGGCGCAAGCGGGCGAAAAAGTACTTGGTCGCGGTATTGGCCAGTGCCGTGAAGAGCAGTGTGCTGCCCGCGAAAATCGCGTGCCGCCATTGACGCGTCAGCAACAGCAAACCGGTCAGCAGCGCACTGAACAACAACATGTTGCGGAATTCGCCGATCAGCGTGAAGACCACCGCCACTTCATCCAGCAACGGTTTACGATGCTCCTGCACCAGCGTCATCACGCCTTGATCGAGTGCGGACAGGTGCGAATATCCGATAAACAACCCCGCCAGAATCAAAAGACTCATCCCGGTAATGAACAGCGTCGCGCGACGATGCCGGCGCAGGCTGCTGGTCGCGCTCAAGCCGATCATCAGAGCAATGCTGCCGACAACAACCCCGGCCTGGAACCAGAAGCCTTCGGGCAATGGCAAGCGGATTGCTGCGCCCGTGGCCCAGCCGGGCATCAGATAAGCCACCGACCACCCCGCACCGGCCAACAGGCTGACGGCGATGAAGCGTGGGAAGGGCATGTCACACATGCCAGCAACCATGGGTAACATCGGCCGTAATGGCCCGATAAAACGCCCGACCAGCAGGCTGGCGATGCCATAGCGCTGGAAATAGGCCTCTGCCCCGGCAATCCACTCCGGGTGATGGCGCAATCCGGGCAGGCGCCGGATATTCTGATGAAAGTGCCGTCCAAGGAAGTACGAAACGACATCGCCCAACACGCCGGCGAGAAAGCCCAGCAGCAAGGTTTCACTCAGTGGCAACGCTCCGCTGCCGGCCAGTACGGCGACGGTGAACAGTAAAACCGTGCCGGGGACGATCAGGCCGGCAATTGCCAGGCATTCCACAAAGGCCACCAGAAATATTGCTGCCGCCAGCCATTGCGGGTTGACCGTCAACCAACCGGTCACGCTATCGAGCCATTGGCCCATATAAACCACTCCATTGAATTCAATTGGCCCTTGGTGGGCAAACGCAAATTTTCGTTACGGCGCCGAACCCTGTGGGAGCGGGCTTGCCCGCGAATGGGGCCCTCCAGACGATATTATTGTCGCCTGACACTCCGCCTTCGCGGGCAAGCCCGCTCCCACAGAAACTCACTTTTACTTCAAGTTCGGGTAAGTCAGGACAGCACAAAATAATCGCGACCTTCGACTTGCCCCCGACGCAGCGGGTTGCGCGTGCAGTAAGCCGCGTAGGCTCCGTCGACGAAACGGTACATCAGGTGTTCATCGCGTCCGTGGGGGATGCCCAGGCGCGTGGTCTGGATGATGTGGGCGGGCGTCTGGCCGACGTGCTCTACCAGCAGCACTTCGTGGTCGAAGCGTTTGGCGTCCCACACCGGCACTTTCAGGCCTAGCGCCTTGCAGAGCAGGGTTTGCCCTGCGCAGAGCTTTTGTGACGGGCGAGGGTGACCCTGGGCATCGGGATTGTTCAACAGCATCTGTGCCAGGCTGGCCGGCCCGCTCAGTTCATCGACCCACGGATAGGCGGACTTGATCAGCACGGCGTTGCCGGGCCCTTGGGCGCTGAAATTGAGTGAATCGCCACCCCGGGCGTAATACATATAGATGTGGCCGCCATCCAGAAACAAAGCCTTACGCTTTTCTGTGTAGCCGAGGGACGCGTGGCTGCCTTTTTCCGCGCAGTAATAGGCTTCGGTCTCGATGATTCGGGCGCTGAGCCACAGGTCGCCCACTCGATGGCGAATGACTTTGCCCAGTAGGTCCCGGGCCAGAATTTGCGCGTCACGGTCGAAAAACGCGTCCGGGAGGCCCGCGGGCAGGCTCATGGCGGACGCTCGAACAGTCAGATTGGACATGATGGCCGGCATTTGTCAGGGCTGAATGAGTCGTGATGATAACAATTTGCAGCTTAATCCCGGCTGAACGTCGGCAAATACCCCTCCATTTCGACCATCCGCCCGTCACCGCTGTTAGTCCCGGGACGCGACAGCTATAATCTGCCGCTTTACTCTTTACCAAGACCTTATCAAAGACCACGCCAGACCATGACTGAGTCCGTTCTTGATTACATGACCCGCCTGGGTTGCGCTGCCCGCGAAGCTTCCCGCGTGATCGGCCGTGCCAGCACCGCGCAGAAAAACCGCGCCCTGCAGGCCGCCGCCAATGCGCTGGATGCGGCTCGCGCCGAGCTGACGGCGGCCAATGAGCTGGATTTGGCCGCCGGTCGCGCCAATGGTCTGGAGCCGGCCCTTCTTGAACGTCTGGCGCTGACCCCGGCGCGTATCGACGGCATGATCGTCGGTCTGCGCCAGGTGGCGGCCCTGCCGGACCCGGTCGGCGCGATCCGCGACATGAGTTTCCGTCCGTCGGGTATTCAGGTCGGCAAGATGCGCGTGCCACTGGGCGTGATCGGAATCATCTACGAGTCGCGGCCGAACGTGACCATCGATGCCGCCAGCCTGTGCCTGAAGTCCGGCAACGCGACCATTCTGCGTGGCGGTTCCGAGGCCATTCATTCCAATCGAGCCATCGCCGCCTGCATCCAGCGCGGCCTGGCCGAGGCCGATCTGCCCGCCGCTGTGGTGCAAGTGGTCGAAACCACGGACCGCGCTGCCGTCGGCGCGCTGATCACCATGCCTGAATACGTCGATGTCATCGTGCCCCGTGGCGGCCGCGGTCTGATCGAACGCGTCAGCCGTGACGCGCGCGTACCGGTGATCAAGCACCTGGACGGCATCTGCCATGTTTACGTGAGTGAGCACGCCGACCTGGCCAAGGCCCAGCGCATCGCGTTCAATGCCAAGACTTACCGTTATGGCATCTGCGGTGCCATGGAAACGCTGCTGGTGGATCAAACCGTCGCCAAGGATTTCCTGCCAGCGATGGCCGCCCAGTTCCGCGAAAAAGGCGTTGAGCTGCGCGGTTGCGAGCGTACCCGGGCGATCATCGATGCCGTACCGGCCACCGAGGAAGACTGGAGCACCGAGTACCTGGCGCCGATTCTGTCGATCCGCGTGGTCGACGGGCTGGAGCAGGCCATCGAGCACATCAACCGTTACGGCTCTCACCATACCGATTCGATTATCAGCGAACACCAGGGCGACACCCGGCGTTTCGTGGCTGAAGTCGACTCGTCGTCGGTGATGATCAACACCCCGACATGCTTCGCCGATGGTTTCGAATACGGATTGGGTGCCGAGATCGGCATTTCTACTGATAAGCTGCACGCCCGTGGCCCGGTGGGCCTCGAAGGGCTGACCTGCGAGAAGTACATCGTGGTCGGCGACGGGCAACTGCGCGGACAGGAGCCGGTCTGACTTGGGCGACTTCGACCCGTCAGCCCCGGTCACCGTCAGCGAGCCAGCGCCTCGCCGCATTGGCGTGCTGGGCGGAACGTTCGACCCGGTGCACATCGGCCATTTGCGCGGTGCACTGGAAGTCGCCGAAACCCTGGCACTCGATGAGCTGCGCCTGACACCCAGTGCCAGGCCCCCCCATCGGGACAAGCCGCAGGTGTCGGCAAAAGACCGTCTGGCGATGGTCGAGTGCGCGGTGGCCGGTGTGGCGCCGTTGGTGGTGGACGCCCGCGAATTGCAGCGGGACAAACCGTCCTACACCATTGATACCCTGGAACTGATGCGCGCCGAACTGGCCGTGTCCGACCAGGTTTTTCTGCTTTTGGGCTGGGACGCTTTTTGCGGCCTGCCCACTTGGCACCGCTGGGAAGAGTTGCTCCAGCATTGCCATATCCTGGTGTTGCAACGCCCGGATGCCGACAGCGAACCGCCGGATGCCTTGCGCAACCTGCTGGCAGCGCGCTCGGTGAGCGACCCGCTGGCCCTCAAAGGGCCGAGCGGACAGATTGCATTCGTCTGGCAGACACCGCTCGCGGTATCCGCCACCCAGATCCGTCAACTGCTGGCCAGCGGTAAGTCGGTACGTTTCCTGGTGCCCGACGCGGTCCTGGCCTACATCGATGCGCACGGGCTCTACCGTGCGTCGAACTGAATAGGAGTGCCTCAAGGCACGTGGCAACAACGTGTATTGAAGCGCCCGAACAAACGAGCAAAACGAGTTTTATATGACGAGCAACAACGAAAGCAAAGTAAAACGCAAAGGCACATTCAAGAGCGCCCCGCTGCCGGAAAAGGTCCTCGCCGCCGAGCCGCCTAAAGGCGACGAGCTGGTCAAGATCGCCGTAGCCGCCCTGGAAGACGTCAAGGCCCAGGACGTGCTGGTGATTGATGTTCGCGACAAGCAGAGCATCACTGACTACATGATCATCGCCACCGGTACCTCCAACCGCCAGATCGGCGCGATGCTGGACAAGGTTCGCGAGGCGGTCAAAGCCTTGGGCATCAAGCCGCTGGGTGAAGAAGGCAAGGGCGACAGCGACTGGGTGCTGTTGGACATGGACGACGTGATCGTCCACATGATGACCTCCAACGCCCGTCAGTTCTACGACCTGGAGCGTTTGTGGAAAGGTGCCGAGCAGAGCCGTGCGGCCGATGGCAAGCACCACAGCCCTGAAGTTGGTCACGAGCACTTCAACAAGCTCAACAAAGACCAGGAATAAGGGACCGCTGTGCGACTGCGACTGATCGCCGTCGGTTCACGCATGCCCAAGTGGGTGGAAGAAGGCTGGCATGAATATGCCAAGCGTCTTCCATCCGAGCTGGCGCTGGAACTGGTGGAAATACCGCTCAATACCCGTGGCAAGAACGCCGACGTGGCCCGTTTCATCCGTCAGGAAGGCGAAGCCATGCTGGCCAAGGTCGGGCCGAACGAGCGCGTTGTCACCCTCGAAGTCCATGGCAAACCCTGGAGCACCGAGCAGCTGGCGGTCGAACTCGATCGCTGGCGGCTGGATTCGCGCACCGTCAACTTCATGGTCGGCGGCCCCGAAGGGCTGGCGCCAGAAGTCTGTGCCCGGGCGGACCAGCGCTGGTCGTTGTCGCCGCTGACCTTGCCGCACCCGCTGGTGCGGATTCTGATCGGCGAACAGTTGTACCGTGCCTGGACCGTGCTGTCCGGTCACCCTTACCACAAGTAGTTCTGCGCCCTCATGACCCAGCCGATCCGCATCAAGGACCACGAAAAAGACGCCCGTCTGGTGCGTGGCCGCGTCGTGTTCGGGGCCATTGCAGTGGTGGCGCTGATCGGCGTGCTGATTGCGCGCCTGTATTTCCTGCAGGTGATCCAGTACGAGTATCACTCGACCCTGTCGGAAAACAACCGCGTCCATGTGCAGCCGATTCCGCCGACCCGTGGCTTGATTTTCGACCGCAATGGCGTGGTGATCGCCGATAACCGGCCCAGCTTCAGCCTGAGCATGACCCGCGAGCGGTCCGGCGACTGGCAGCAGGTGCTCGACGTAATCGTCGAAGTGCTGGAACTGACGCCCGAGGATCGGGTGGTCTTCGAAAAGCGCATGCGCCAGGGACGTCGACCGTTCGAGCCGGTTCCGATCCTCTTCGAACTGACCGAAGAGCAGATCGCGCGGATCGCCGTGAACCAGTTCCGCCTGCCAGGGGTAGAAGTGGTCGCGCAATTGGTTCGCCACTATCCCCAGGGCGCGCACTTTGCGCACTCGGTGGGTTACATGGGGCGGATCAACGAGAAAGAGCTCAAGACGCTGGACCCGGTCAGCTACAGCGGCACCCATCAGATCGGCAAAACCGGCATCGAGCGTTTCTACGAGCCGGAACTGCACGGTCAGGTGGGTTACGAGGAAGTCGAGACCAATGCCCGGGGCCGCGTATTGCGGGTGCTCAAGCGTACCGAGCCGGTTTCCGGCAAGGACATCGTCCTGAGCCTGGACATCAAATTGCAGGAAGCCGCCGAAGCCGCGCTCGGCGGTCGCCGTGGTGCGGTGGTGGCCCTGAACCCGAAAACCGGCGAGGTGCTGGCAATGGTCAGCCAGCCGAGTTTCGATCCGAACCTGTTCGTCACCGGCATAAGCTCCAAGGCCTATTCCGAGCTGCGCGATTCCATCGACCGGCCGCTGTTCAACCGCGTACTGCGCGGTCTGTACCCGCCGGGCTCGACCATCAAGCCTGCGGTGGCGATTGCCGGCCTGGACTCCGGCGTGGTGACGGCGTCGACCCGTGTGTTCGACCCCGGTTACTACATGTTGCCCAACTACGACCACAAGTACCGTAACTGGAACCGTACGGGCGACGGCTTTGTCGATCTCGACACGGCGATCATGCGTTCCAACGACACCTACTTCTACGACCTGGCCCACAAGCTGGGAATCGATCGGTTGTCGTCGTACCTGAGCAAGTTCGGCATCGGCCAGAAGGTGTCGCTGGACATGTTCGAGGAATCGCCGGGTCTGATGCCGACCCGCGAATGGAAGCGAGCGACCCGCCGCCAGGCGTGGTTCCCGG
This sequence comes from Pseudomonas sp. GM33, assembly GCF_000282295.1. NCBI lineage: Bacteria > Pseudomonadati > Pseudomonadota > Gammaproteobacteria > Pseudomonadales > Pseudomonadaceae > Pseudomonas > Pseudomonas sp. GM33. The sequence goes on along the minus strand of NZ_AKJO01000096.1, from coordinate 77,253 downwards.
GGGAAACGCTGATCCTCGGGATCGGCCAGGGCTACATGCAGTCGACCCCGCTGCAATTGGCCCAGGCCACGGCGCTGGTCGCCAACAAAGGCATCTGGAACCGTCCGCACCTGGCCAAGACCATCGAAGGCGAGAAACCTGTGGATGAGAACCCGATGCCGGACATCATTCTGCGCGATCCTTCTGACTGGACCAAGGTCAACCACGGCATGCAGCAGGTCATGCACGGCGCCCGCGGTACGGCGCGCAAGGCTTCGATCGGCGCGCAATACCGGATCGCCGGCAAGAGTGGTACGGCCCAGGTGGTCGCGATCAAGCAGGGCGAGAAATACGACCGTTCCAAGGTTCAGGAGCGCCATCGAGACCACGCCCTGTTCGTTGGCTTCGCACCGGCGGACGACCCGCAAATCGTGGTGTCGGTGATGGTCGAGAACGGTGAGTCCGGCTCCGGCGTCGCAGCGCCCGTGGTGCGTCAGGTGATGGACGCCTGGCTGCTGGACCAGGACGGCCGTCTCAAAGCCGAATACGCCAGCCCTACCAGCGCGGAGGCCACGGCCCGTGATGAATAATTTTGATCGCATGCTCTCCAGTGAGGATGTGATGCGTCGTCGCGCGACGCTGCTGCAACGTATGCACATCGATGGCGTGTTGCTGATTTTGCTGCTGACCCTGGCCGCCGGCAGTCTGTTCGTGCTGTATTCGGCCAGCGGCAAGAGCTGGGACCTGCTGGCCAAGCAGGCCACTTCTTTCGGCATCGGCCTGGTGTCGATGATCGTCATCGCTCAGTTCGAGCCGCGCTTCATGGCTCGCTGGGTGCCGGTCGGCTATGTGATAGGCGTGCTCTTGCTGGTCGTGGTGGATGTCATGGGGCACAACGCCATGGGCGCCACGCGCTGGATCAATATTCCCGGCGTGATTCGCTTCCAGCCTTCGGAGTTCATGAAGATCCTGATGCCGGCAACCATCGCCTGGTACCTGTCCAAGCGCACCTTGCCGCCGCAGCTCAAGCATGTCGGCATCAGTCTGATGCTGATCGGCATCCCGTTCATTCTCATCGTGCGGCAACCGGACCTCGGCACTTCGCTGCTGATCCTGGCCGGCGGCGCTTTCGTGCTGTTCATGGGGGGCTTGCGCTGGCGCTGGATCCTCAGCGTGCTGGCCGCCGCCGTGCCCGTGGCGGTTGCCATGTGGTTCTTCATCATGCACGACTACCAGAAGCAGCGAATCCTGACATTCCTTGACCCGGAGAGCGATCCGCTCGGTACGGGCTGGAACATCATCCAGTCCAAGGCCGCCATCGGCTCTGGCGGTGTGTTCGGCAAGGGTTGGTTGCTGGGCACCCAGTCGCACCTGGACTTCCTGCCGGAAAGCCATACCGACTTCATCATTGCCGTACTGGGTGAAGAGTTCGGCCTGGTAGGGATCTGTGCGCTGCTGCTGATCTACCTGCTGTTGATCGGGCGTGGTCTGGTGATTACCGCCCAGGCGCAGACATTGTTCGGCAAGTTGCTCGCGGGCAGCCTGACCATGACGTTTTTTGTTTATGTTTTCGTCAACATCGGTATGGTCAGTGGCCTGTTGCCGGTGGTGGGGGTGCCGTTGCCGTTCATTAGCTACGGAGGAACTTCGCTGGTGACGCTGCTGTCAGCGTTTGGGGTTTTGATGTCGATCCATACCCATCGCAAGTGGATCGCGCAGGTTTGAATAAGGTGAAATTTTCAATGCAAGTAGTGCGTGGCTGGGCGACTCGATTTGCGCCATGGGTCGGCCTGGTAAGCATCCTTGGCAGCGTGCAGGAAGCGTTGGCCGGCGACTACGAAGGCTCACCCCAGGTGGCCGAATTCGTCGGTGAAATGACCCGTGACTACGGTTTCGCCGGCGAACAATTGATGGGCGTGTTCCGCGAAGCCGAGCGCAAGCAGTCGATTCTGGACGCCATCTCGAAACCCGCCGAACGGGTCAAACAGTGGAGCGAGTATCGCCCGATGTTCATCACCGACGCGCGCATAGCCCGTGGGGTGGACTTCTGGCGTCAGCACGAAGCGGTGCTGGCCCGTGCCGAGCAGGAATACGGCGTGCCGGCCCAGGTGATTGTCTCGATCATCGGCGTTGAAACCTTTTTCGGCCGCAATACCGGAAATTTCCGGGTGATCGATGCCTTGTCGACGTTGGGTTTCGACTATCCTCCCCGTGCCGAGTTTTTCCGCAAGGAATTGCGTGAGTTCCTGCTGCTGGCCCGCGAAGAGCAGGTTGATCCGTTGACGCTCAAAGGCTCCTACGCTGGCGCAATGGGCTTGCCGCAATTCATGCCGAGCAGTTTCCGCGCCTACGCGGTGGATTTCGACGGTGATGGCCATATCAACATCTGGACCAACCCGGACGATGCCATTGGCAGTGTCGCCAGTTACTTCAAGCGTCATGGCTGGGTCGCCGGCGAACCGGTGGTGAGCCGCGCCGATGTCCGTGGCGATCAGGTTGACGAAGGTTTGACCGCAGGCATCGAACCGACGAAAACCGTCGGGGAGTTGCGAGCCCTGGGGTGGTCAAGTCATGATGCGCTGCGCGATGATATGCCGGTTACTGCTTTCCGCCTCGAAGGCGACAATGGCCCCGAGTACTGGATGGGCCTGAAGAATTTTTACGCGATCACGCGATATAACCGCAGCGTGATGTACGCCATGGCCGTACATCAACTGTCTGAACAGCTGGTCCAAGCACGGGGCGTCAAGTAATGCGGGCATTGCCTATCAATAAACCCCTGAAGCTGATGGCATTCGCCGCGTTGGCAGTGCTGGTCGCCAGTTGTTCGACCAGCCGCGCGCCGGCCCAGAAGTCCACCACTGCCGTACGCGCGACGCCGGGGCTGGACATCAACCGTGCCCACAAGGATGGCGCACCATGGTGGGACGTCGATGTGTCGCGCATCCCGGACGCCACGCCGACCCTGCACACCGGCCCCTACAAGGCCAACCCATACACTGTGTTGGGGAAGACTTACTTCCCGTTGCAAGAATCCAAGACCTACGTGCAGTCGGGTACGGCGTCCTGGTACGGCACCAAGTTCCACGGTCAGAACACTGCCAACGGCGAAGTGTATGACCTGTACGGCATGAGTGCCGCGCACAAGACATTGCCACTGCCGAGTTACGTCCGGGTGACCAACCTGGACAACAACAAGAGCGTGATCCTGCGAGTCAATGACCGCGGTCCGTTCTACTCGGACCGGATCATCGACTTGTCCTACGCTGCCGCGAAGAAACTCGGTTACGCCGAAACCGGCACGGCGCGGGTCAAGGTCGAAGGCATCGATCCACAGGCGTATTGGGCGGCCAAAGGCCGTCCGGCACCATTAATGCTCAACGAACCGAAAGTCGCGCAGAATAGCGCCCCGGTGATCACGGCCTCGGCCGGCACCGTCGAGCAATGGACGCCACCGCCGCAGCAACACGCCGCTGCGGTAGTGCCCGTGCAGCTCGATGCAAAAAAAAACGCTTCTGTACCAGCCTCTGGCCAGTATCTGCAGGTGGGCGCGTTCGCCAACCCGGACGCTGCAGAACTCCTGAGATCCAAGCTCAGCGGGATGGTGAGCGCTCCGGTGTTCATCAGCTCGATCGTGCGCAATCAGCAGACTCTGCATCGGGTTCGCCTGGGGCCGATCGGTTCGCCGGGTGAAATTGCCCAGGTGCAGAACAGTGTGCGCCTGGCCAACCTTGGTTCGCCAAGTGTGGTCACGGAATAAGCAACACGTAGAACTTGATTGACGATTCACCAGCGATTGGGGGGTGAATCAGGTTGTTGGCTCGTTGAAGAACAAAAGCCCGGCAAGGGTTACAGAGTGAGCAACTGAACACGCGATGACTCGTTAGAAAGTCATCTGATTAGTTTTGCCCTTGGGCAGTTTCCATTAGCGATTTCGAGAGACGGATGAACATCACCACCTTTGCCAAACGCCTGTTCCTGTTAGTCCCGCTGCTCCTCTCACCCGCCGCTTTCGCGGCCGAGATGATGCCGTCGCCACCACAATTGGCCGCCAAGGCCTACGTGCTCATGGATGCCAGCAGCGGCAACGTGCTGGTCGAGAACAACGGTGACCAGCGTCTGCCACCGGCCAGCCTGACCAAGCTGATGACCGCGTACATTGCGACCCTGGAGATCCGTCGTGGCCAGATCGGTGAAAACGACCCGGTGACCGTCAGCGAGAACGCCTGGCGCACCGGTGGTTCGCGGATGTTCATCAAGGTGGGTTCGCAAGTCACTGTCAGCGACCTGCTGCACGGCATCATCATCCAGTCGGGCAACGACGCCAGCGTCGCGCTCTCCGAGCACATCGCCGGCAGCGAAGACGCCTTCGCCGACCTGATGAACAAGACCGTCGCCGATCTGGGCATGACCAATACCCATTTCATGAACCCGACCGGCCTGCCGAACCCTGAGCACTATTCGTCGGCTCACGACATGGCTGTGCTGGCCCGTGCGATCATCCACGAAGACCCGGCTCACTACGCGATCTACTCGCAGAAAGAGTTCTTCTGGAACGGCATCAAGCAACCCAACCGTAACCTGCTGCTGTGGCGCGACAAGACTGTCGATGGCCTGAAGACCGGCCACACCGACGAAGCCGGCTACTGCATGGTGTCCTCGGCAGTACGTGATGGCATGCGCCTGATCGCCGTGGTGTTCGGCACCAACAGCGAAGTGGCCCGGGCCGCCGAAACCCAGAAGCTGCTGACCTACGGTTTCCGTTTCTTCGAAACCCAGACTTTCTACCAGAAGGGTACCGAGCTGGCTCAGGCTCCGGTCTGGAAAGGCGCCACCAACCAGGTCAAGGCCGGTCTGGCTGAAGACCTGACCATGACCCTGCCAAAAGGCCAGCTGAAAAAGCTCGCCGCCAGCATGACCATGAACCCTCAACTGGTTGCGCCAATCGCCAAGGGTGACGTGATTGGTAAAGTCGAAGTCAAACTGGAAGACAAGGTGGTGCACAGCGCCGACCTGATCGCTCTGGATGGCGTCGAAGAGGGTGGTATCTTCCGTCGCATGTGGGATAGCATCCGTCTATTCTTCTACGGCTTGTTCAACTGATAGTGTGCTCCTGCAAGGCCCCGTGCTGATCCGGCGCGGGGCTTTGCCGTCGCCACGGCTTACGCTTACGAGGCCGTTACGCCATGACCGATACCGAAGTAAAGGCGCCAAAGATCGAATTCCCTGCCACTGATTATCCAGTCAAGGTGATCAGCGACACGGGTGTGGGCAACAAGGACAGAATCATCGACATCGTCAGCAAGCACGCCAAGATCAATGACGAGCGTATTGACGAGCGCCAGAGCAGCAACGGCAAATACACCACCATTCAGTTGCACATCGTCGCGACCGACCAGGACCAGCTGTACAACATCAACAGCGAACTGCGGGCCACCGGTTTCGTGCACATGGTGTTGTGATGTCCGGCACGCTGGGCTTTCGCGAGCTCGGCCAGATGGCTTACGAGCCGGTCTGGCATGCCATGCAACGCTTTACCAACGAACGCGGCACCGATGTCGCCGACGAGGTCTGGCTGGTGGAACACCCTGCGGTGTTCACCCAGGGCCAGGCCGGCAAGGCCGAACACTTGCTGCTTCCCGGTGATATTCCGGTGGTGCAGGTCGACCGTGGTGGTCAGGTGACCTACCACGGCCCCGGCCAGTTGGTGGCTTATCTGCTGCTGGACGTGCGCAGGTTGGGGTTTGGCGTGCGCGATCTGGTCAGCCGGATGGAGCAATGCCTGATCGAGCTGCTGGCCAGTTACGGTGTCACCGCCGCGGCCAAGCCCGATGCACCGGGTGTCTACGTCGACGGGGCGAAAATCGCCTCCCTGGGTCTGCGGATCCGCCACGGCTGTTCCTTTCATGGCCTGGCCTTGAACGTGGACATGAACCTGGAACCGTTTCGACGGATTAATCCCTGCGGCTACGCCGGGCTGGCGATGACCCAGCTGAGCGATCACGCAGGATCGATTGAATTTGCCGAGGTAAGTGCCCGGCTGCGCGCGCAGCTCGTCAAACACCTCGACTATGCTGAGCAGACGACCCTTACGGGCGGAATCGACTGATATGACTACTGATGCAGTGCAAACCATGATCCCGACGCTCGATGTCACCGAGCGCCCGGCCCCGCGTCCCAAGGTTGAAGCCGGCGTCAAGCTGCGCGGCGCCGAGAAGGTTGCACGCATCCCGGTGAAGATCATTCCGACGACCGAACTGCCGAAGAAGCCGGACTGGATTCGTGTGCGCATTCCGGTTTCGCCGGAAGTCGACCGCATCAAGGCCCTGCTGCGCAAGCACAAGCTGCACAGCGTGTGCGAAGAAGCGTCCTGCCCGAACCTGGGCGAGTGCTTCTCCGGCGGCACCGCGACCTTCATGATCATGGGTGACATCTGCACCCGTCGTTGCCCGTTCTGCGACGTCGGCCACGGCCGTCCGAAGCCACTGGACGTCAACGAACCGGAAAGCCTGGCCATCGCCATTGCCGACCTGCGCCTGAAGTACGTGGTGATCACTTCGGTAGACCGCGACGACCTGCGCGATGGCGGTGCCCAGCACTTTGCCGATTGCATCCGCGAAATCCGCAAGCTGTCGCCGAACGTGCAGCTCGAAACCCTGGTTCCGGACTACCGTGGCCGCATGGACATCGCCCTGGAAATCACTGCCGCCGAGCCGCCGGATGTGTTCAACCACAACCTGGAAACCGTGCCGCGTCTGTACAAGGCTGCGCGTCCGGGTTCGGACTACCAGTGGTCGCTGACTCTGCTGCAACGCTTCAAGCAAATGATGCCGCACATTCCGACCAAATCCGGCTTGATGCTGGGCCTGGGCGAGACCGACGAAGAAGTCATCGAAGTCATGAAGCGCATGCGCGAACACGACATCGACATGCTGACCCTGGGCCAGTACCTGCAACCGTCCCGCAGCCACTTGCCGGTGCAACGCTTCGTGCACCCGGACACCTTCGCCTGGTTCGCCGAGGAAGGCTACAAGATGGGCTTCAAGAACGTTGCCTCGGGTCCGTTGGTGCGCTCCTCGTATCACGCCGACGAGCAGGCCAAGCTGGTCAAGGCCGAGCTGATGTCGTCCTGATCTGCGCACGGAAATGAAAAGCGCCCGCACGGTGTTCATCCTTGCGGGCGTTTTTTTGCCCGGCCTACGGCACTGGCCGCTTTTTCCTGCAACCTGCTGGGCAACTGACCCTCTTCAGTTTGTCCCCGTTCCTGACTACTGTGTGCTGACGTGTTCACACAGGGAGATTCACGAATGACCGCTCGACCAACCCACACCCTTTGCCCTCATGCTCCCGTCCCGGCACTGCCGTCGGAAGGCATGATCGGCGTTATCGCACCCGCCGGTCCCGCGACGCTGGACACCGACAAGGCGGTGCAATGGATGTGTGCCCGAGGTTACTCACTGAAAGTGTTTCCCGGGGTCTACGAGAAAGACGGCTACCTGGCCGGCAGCGACGACGTGCGGCTCAATGACCTGCACGCTGCGTTCGCGGATCGTGACGTCGATGCCATCATCTGCCTGCGCGGAGGTTACGGCACGCCCCGGCTGCTTGATCGCATCGATTTCCAATTGCTGCGCGACAACGCCAAGCCATTCATCGGCTACAGCGACATCACTGCCCTGCATTTGGCGATCAGTCGTTATGCCGGCTTCGTGACATTTCATGGTCCATTGCTCAATGCCGACCTGCTGGGTGGCAAGCAAATACCAACGGAGTCTTCCTTTTTCAACATGCTCCGCGGGCAGGTGAGTGCGGGCTCGGTGCTGGCGCATCCGGTGGCCTACCCACTGACCACGATCGAGCCGGGCGTGGCTCATGGGCGCTTGCTCGGAGGCAATCTGGCCATGATCGCCGCGACTATGGGCACGCCCTACGAGATCGATGCCGAGGGCGTCATTCTGTTGATCGAGGACATCAACGAGCCGCTGTATCGCATCGACCGGTTGCTGACCCAACTGCGGCTGGCAGGCACGTTGCAGAAGCTGCGCGGCGTGTTGGTCGGGGATGTGGCGGGGGTGGAGGTGGCTGCGCTGGACAGGTTGCTCAAGCAGACCTTCGCGCCATTGAAGATTCCGGTGTTGTCCGGATGGCGCAGCGGGCATTGCGATCCGAATCTGACGCTGCCCATGGGGGCATTGGTCAGGCTGGATGCGGGGAATCAGGAGTTGATGTTGGAGCAGGATGTGGTGATTAGATCGTAGAGATCTGCCGACTGAGAGTCAGTCTTCGCGAGCAAGCCCGCTCCCACATTTGATCTGTGAGCGCCACAAAATCAATGTGGGAGCGGGCTTGCTCGCGAAAGCGGTTTCAGCCATACAGCTAACTAGCGGTTGCGCAACCCTTCCAGCAACTTGTGCGTCGGATACCCATCCGCTGGCCAGCCAAACGACTGCTGGGCGCTGCGGATCGCCTTGCGGGTGTTGGCACCGATGATCCCGTCGGCGGTGCCGGCATCATAGTTTTGCGCGCTCAACAGGTTTTGCAGCTCGATCCGCTCGGTACGGCTCAATGGCAGGTCATCCTTTGGCCACGTGCCACTGATCAAGCCCGCACCATTGAAGCGTTCGGACAACAGGCTCACCCCCAGCGCGTAGGACGACGAGTTGTTGTACTTGAGGATCGCCCGGAAGTTATCGAGCACCAGGAACGCCGGGCCACGGTAACCGGCCGGCAGCAGTAGGGCAGCTGACAATTGCTCGGAGCCGGCCGGGACCTGGCCACCGTTGGGCAGGGTAATGCCCAGTTGCCGCCATTCGGCGACGCTCTTGCGAATCGTGCCGTCGGCCAGCAGGTAGTTGAACCCGCTCGGCAGCTGGACTTCAAAGCCCCATGGCTGGCCTCTCTGCCAGCCAGAACTCTGCAGGTAGTGCGCGGTAGACGCCAGGGCATCGGCCGAGCTGCTCCAGATATCGCGACGCCCGTCACCATCGAAGTCCACGGCATGGGTGTTGTAGGTGGTCGGGATGAACTGGGTCTGGCCCATGGCGCCGGCCCAGGATCCCAGCATCTTCTCGGGCTCGATATCGCCTTGTTGAAGGATTTGCAGGGCGGCAATCAATTGCGCGTGGGCGAAACCGGGGCGACGGCCTTCGTAGGCCAGGGTCGCCAGCGAGTTGATCACCGACTTGCTGCCCTGGAACTGGCCAAAGTTGCTTTCCATGCCCCACACGGCCACAAGGGCCTGACGATCAACGCCGTAACGTTGCTCGATGCTTTGCAGGGTGTCCGCGTACTGGTTGATCAACGACTGGCCTTTACGTACCCGCAGCGGAGACAAGGCGCCATCGAGGTATTCCCACACCGGCTTTGCGAATTCCGGTTGGCTGCGGTCGGCACTAATCACACTGGGGTCGAAGCTGACATTGGCGAAAGCGCGATCAAACAGATCGGCGCGGATACCCGCGGCCAGGGCATCCTTGCGGAAACCCGCCTGCCATTCGGCGAAGGTCTGGGTTGGCTGGATGTCGAGGTTCTCACCCGTCGGAACCACAGGCGGAACAACCGCCGGGGCGGTGGCGACAGGAAGCGTCTGAAGCGGCTGAGCGTCGGCTGCGGTCGGTTTTTCCGCACAGGCGACAAGCAAAACAAGGCTGGAGGCAGCGATCAATTGGCGTAGGTGCCAACGACGGGGAAGACAAAAGGGCATGCACGGGTCCAGGGAGTACGAATCAGGTACAGACCTTAACATGTTGAAGGGGTGTTCTGCTTTACGCAGCCAGAAAGTAAGAAGCCTCCCAGTTGTCAGACTGGAAGGCTTCGCGGCGGTAACTACCCTTGCCCTTGGCGGGACGTTCCTGGCGGCTGCGGAACAATGGCTGGGCGATGATGGATTTGGCCTTGTTGGGGCCATGCTTCGATGGCTTTTTGCTCATGATCGGGTCTCACGGGTAGGTGGGTTTTGCGGGGGAAATAATCTGCCGAAGTCGGGGTTCTGTCTATAGGGCAGAGGGCGGTGGGTTTTGTGGGAAGAAAGATCAAAAAATCGCAGCCTGCGGCAGCTCCTACAGGGGATTGCGTTCACCTGTAGGAGCTGCCGCAGGCTGCGATCTTTTGATTTACTCGGCGGGCAAGGACAATCTCTGCCCGGCCATCAACAACGTCAACCGGCTCAAGCTCATCCACGGTGAACCCGCCGCCTGGCCCTTGATCTGCGCGTCGATGCGTTGCGCTTCCAGCAGCAGTTGCGCCCAGCGTTGTGCCGAGTAGCGTTGCAGGGCTTTGCTCATCAACGGTTTACGTTTGTCCCAGACCGGCGGTTTGGCCTGGCTGAAGGCCTTGTCCAGCGGCGTCCCCTGGCTGTATTGCAGGGAAATATTGGCCAGCAGGCGCAGCTCCCGGGCCAGGGCCCAGAGAATCACCGGCGGCTCGACGCCTTCGCCGCGCAAGCCTTCGAGCATGCGCAACGCGTGGGCCGCTTCACCATTGAGCACTGCATCGGTCAGGCCAAAGACGTCGAAGCGCGCACTGTCGGCCACCGCCGCCTGCACGGTTTCAACGGTGATCTGACCCCCTTCGGCCATCAGTTTGAGCTTTTCGATTTCCTGGGCGGCGGCCAGCAGGTTGCCCTCGACCCGTGCTGCGATCAGCTCAACAGCGTCCTGGCTGGCGGACAGCCCGGCCTGGGACAGGCGTTGGCGGATCCAGCTGGGCAACTGGGCAACATCGACTGGCCAGATCTGCACGAACTGGGTCTGCTGTCCTTCGACCAGCGCTTTGCCCCACTTGGTTTTCTGTGCGCTGCCATCGAGTTTCGGCAAGCTGATCAGCAGCACGGTGTCGTCGGCCGGGCGCGAGCAATACTCGATAAGCGCGGCGGCACCTTTGTCGCCGGGCTTGCCGGAAGGCAGGCGCAGTTCCAGCAGGCGCTTTTCGGCGAACAACGACATGCTGGCACCGGCTTGCAGCAAGGTCCCCCAGTCGAAATTGGCGTCGGCGGCAAACACCTGGCGTTCATCGAATCCCTGCTGACGGGCAGCCGTGCGGATGGCGTCGGCTGCTTCCTGACACAGCAGCGGATCATCGCCGCTGATGATGTAGACGGGTGCAAGGGCACCTTGCAGGTGTTTGGCGAGTTGGGCGGGGGCGAGCTTCATAAGAGTGGGCGAACGGGGCGCCTGAGCGCCCCGTAAGTCTTACTGCTGCGGCAGTTCGACAGGCGACTGGCGCGGGGTTTGCGCTTCAGCCTTTTTTGCCGCTTCCAGTGCCGCGGCGTCAGCCTTGGCCTTGGCTTCGGCAGTCTGCTGCAATTTGTCCAGTTGGCCCGGGCTCAGTTGTTCCAGACGCAGCATCATACGTTGAACCAGTTCCCGGCGGCCTTCTGCACGGGCTGTTTGGGCTTCCTGGTCGGACCCCACCAGGTTGCTGCCGTCGTGCATAAAGACTTTCTGCACTTCAAGCTTGTCGCTCAACAATGGCAGATCACCGCGACCACGGATGTCGTAGCTCAACACGGTGGTGATCTGGTACTCGCCGGTACTGCTGGCGCCTGCGTAGCTGAGGATGCGCTGGCTTTCCTGCTCATTGGTCAGCACCAGTTTGTACGGTGCGCCGGCATAGACTTTGACGCCACTACCTTCCAGTGCCCGACGCAACTGGGTCACGGTTTCGCCATAAGCGTTGCGGGCGCTCAGGTCGAGTTCCTTGATCGCCAGTTCGTTGGTGCCGGTGCCGCGCAGCTGGAAACCGCAGGCGCTCAGCAGAACCGCGAGGCCCATCACCAGCAGATTGCGTTTGATCATCTTGTTGCTCCCCTTGAAACCATGTGGGCCGATCAAGCGGCCCGAAAGGTTTTACTCGGCGCCAGGCTCACCTGGCGCCTGATCCAATTAGCTGGCGACGATATTGACCAGTTTCCCGGGCACTACGATCACTTTACGAATGGTCAGACCGTCGACGAAGCGCAGGACGTTCTCGTTGGCACGGGCGGCGGCTTCGACTTCTTCACGGCTGGCGCTGGCCGGCATTTCGATGTGACCACGCAGCTTGCCATTGACCTGAATTACCAGTTGCAGGCTGTCCTGTACCAAAGCGCTGTCATCCACCACCGGCCAACCGGCGTCGATCACGGGATCGGCGTGGCCCAGTCGATGCCACAGTTCGTGGCTGATGTGCGGCGTGATCGGGGCGAGCAGCAGGGTCACGGTTTCCAGGCCTTCCTGAACCAGCGCGCGATCCTGTTCGGTGCCTTGTGCGGCTTTCTCCAGCACGTTCATCAGCGTCATCACCTGGGCGATGGCGGTGTTGAATTTGTGGTTCTGGCCGACGTCCTGGCTGGCCTGCTTGATGGCCAGGTGGATCGAGCGACGAACGGCTTTCTGCTCGTCATTCAGGCTGGCGACGTCCAGTTTGCCCGGCAGGCCCTGAGTGACGTGCGCTTGAGCCAGACGCCAGACGCGCTTGAGGAATCGGTGCGAGCCCTCTACGCCGGAGTCGGACCATTCCGCGCTCATGTCAGGTGGCGAGGCGAACATCATGAACAGCCGGCAGGTGTCTGCACCGAACTGGTCAATCATCGACTGTGGGTCGACGCCGTTGTTCTTCGACTTGGCCATCTTCTCGGTGCCGCCGATTTCCACCGGCAGGCCGTCAGCTTTCAATTTGGCGCTGATAACCTTGGCCTTGCTGTCACGCTCGAGCTCGACGTCCGCCGGGTTGAACCAGGTGTAGGCGCCATTGGCTTCGCGGCGATAGTAAGTCTCGGCGATCACCATGCCCTGGGTCAGCAGGTTCTTGAACGGCTCGTTGGAGCTCACCAGGCCTTCGTCGCGCATCAGCTTGTGGAAGAAGCGCGCGTACAGCAGGTGAAGAATCGCGTGTTCGATACCGCCGATGTACTGGTCAACCGGCAGCCAGTGGTCGGCCGCCGATTTTTCCACCAGGCCGCCTTCAAAGTGTGGCGAGGCGTAGCGGGCGTAGTACCACGAGGACTCGACGAAGGTGTCCATGGTGTCGGTTTCACGCTTGGCCGGCGCGCCGCATTTAGGGCAGGTGCACTCGTAGAACTCGGGCATGCGCGCCAGTGGCGAACCGGCGCCATCCGGCACCACGTCTTCGGGCAGCACGACCGGCAGTTGATCTTCCGGTACCGGCACGTCACCGCAGGTGGTGCAGTGGATGATCGGGATCGGGCAGCCCCAGTAGCGCTGACGGCTGATGCCCCAGTCGCGCAGGCGGAACTGGGTACGCGAGGCGCCCAGTTCTTTCTTGATCAGCGCGACTTCGATGGCGTCGAAGGCGCCCGCGAAGTCGAGGCCGTCGAACTCGCCGGAATTGATCAGCGTGCCGTGCTCGCCGTAGGCGTCTTGCCATGGCGCCGGGTTGGTGTCACCGGAACTGGTGCGCACGACCGATTTGACCGGCAGGTTGTATTTGTGGGCGAATTCGAAATCGCGCTCGTCGTGGGCCGGAACTGCCATCACCGCGCCGTCGCCGTAATGCATCAGTACATAGTTGGCGACCCAGACCGGCAGCTTTTCGCCGGTCAGCGGGTGTTCGACGAACAGACCGGTCGGCAGGCCTTTTTTCTCCTGGGTGGCGACGTCGGCTTCAGCCACGCTGCCGCCCTTGCATTCAGCGATGAACGCTTGCAGCTCGGGATTGTTCTGTGCGGCCAGGGTGGCCAAGTGGTGCTCTGCGGCCACGGCGACGTAAGTCGCGCCCATCAGGGTGTCCGGACGGGTGGTGAAGACTTTCAGTGCACCGGCTTCGCCGATGGAGTCGACGTTGTACGGGAACTGCACTTCCATGCCGCGGGATTTGCCGATCCAGTTGCGCTGCATGGTCTTGACCTGTTCAGGCCAGCCAGTCAGTTCGTCGAGGCTCTCCAGCAGTTCATCCGCGTAGGCGGTGATCTTGAAGTAGTACATCGGGATTTCGCGCTTCTCGATCAGCGCGCCGGAACGCCAGCCGCGACCATCGATCACCTGTTCGTTGGCCAGGACGGTCTGGTCGACCGGGTCCCAGTTCACGGTGCCGCTTTTCTTGTAGATCACACCTTTTTCGAACAGGCGAGTGAACAGCCATTGTTCCCAGCGGTAGTAATCAGGCTTGCAGGTGGTCACTTCGCGCGACCAGTCCACCGCCAGGCCCAGGCTGCGCAGCTGGCTTTTCATGTAGGCGATGTTTTCGTAGGTCCACTTGGCGGGCGCCACGTTGTTCTTCATCGCGGCGTTTTCCGCCGGCATGCCGAAGGCGTCCCAACCCATCGGTTGCAGAACGTTCTTGCCCTGCATGCGCTGGTAGCGGGAGATCACGTCGCCGATGGTGTAGTTGCGCACGTGCCCCATGTGTAGCTTGCCGCTGGGGTAAGGGAACATCGACAGGCAGTAGTAAGTCTCCTTGCCTGGCTGTTCACTGACTTCAAAGGACTTTTGCTCGTCCCAGAACGACTGGGCGGCGGCTTCGATTTCACGGGGCTGATATTGTTCGTGCATGGCTACTTTTGAACTGAATAGGGGTGGCCTAATCCTCTTCAATGCAACGCTGGACGTTGAAGTCGCCTTATTGGCGTTTTCGGTGTCCAGCCGAGCTGGAAGTGGAGTTACAGGAAGCGTCGTAGCATACATGACCGCGCTCTACCGAGGGAAACCCTGATTGCTGCCGCACGTCCTGCGAAAACCGCTGCGAGGGCCGTTGGTCGCGGCGTTCAGCCGGTTTGTTCATGGAAGCTAAGCTCTAACTGGGGAGTAGGTCATATCTTCCAATGAGGTGAGGGATGGTTGAGTCACAGCAAAAAGCTACAAAACCGGAGCTATACGAAAGGCTGATCGATCGTTTGGCCTTGGCCCTGGAAGCGGCAAGGACCGCTGGCCGGTTGCGCGACGAACGCCCTCTGGAGCTGGAACTGCGCGGCCTGAGTGCCGCAGAGTTTGCACTGGTCAAGGCGTATCTGGATCGCAGTGAACGTGAGACGCACGGATGCTTGTCAGAAGCGGTAAAGCAGCTCGACGCACCACGTTCAGCCAAAATCATCTGGCTCAAGGACAAGGTTCCCGGCAGAGACGCGGTAAAGGTCCGGTCTTTGCAGTTCAAATAGAACACGGTGCCATGCTCCTTGAATTTTTGAAGCATATTCCTTCCATATTGATTGTCGCATTGCGCCAACCCACTTAGGCTTCGGGCATCTCCAGGAGATGCTCGATGCCGTTCCGTTATTTCGTAAAACAACTTCTTTTGCCGCCCGGCATTCTATTGCTGCTGCTTTTGCTTGCCTGGTGGTTGCGCCGCTCAAGGCCGAGGCTTGCCGGTGTGTGCTTTGCTCTGGGCCTGGGTGGTTTCTGGCTGATGAGCCTGCCGGTGGTTGTGCAATGGAGTGCCAGTCTGCTCGAGCGGGAGCCGCCGCTTGCCCGCAGTGAGTGGGCAGTCCTGGGGCAGCGTGCGGACGCGATCGTGGTCCTCGGTTCGGGGCGCGAGCGCGGTGACGTGGCCTGGGGCGCCGACCAGCCCACGGGCATCGGTCTGGAGCGCCAGCGCTTTGCCGCGCGGCTGGCCAAGGCTTCCGGATTACCGGTACTGACCAGCGGCGGCCTGCATTACGGCACACCGCCCAGCGAGGCGCAGATGATGGCTGACGCCTTGCGTGACGATTTTGGCTTGAGCGTGCGCTGGCAGGAAGGGCGCAGCCGCACGACCTGGGAAAATGCGCAGTTCAGCGCCGAGGTGTTGCTTCCCCAGGGCATCAAGCGTGTGGTGCTCGTGACTCAGGCCTGGCATATGCCACGGGCGGCCTGGAGTTTTCGCAAGGCCGGTTTTGAGGTGGTGCCAGCGCCGGTAGGGTTTCTGGGCGGCGATAACGCGCGGCCGCTGGGCGGCTGGATGCCGGAGTTCAAGGCGATCTGGCAGAACGGGCAGTTGATGAACGAGGCGGTGGGGCAGGTCGGATATTCGTTGTTTTACCAATGAAGATCAAAAGATCGCAGCCTGCGGCAGCTCCTACAGGGGATTGCATTCCAAATGTAGGAGCTGCCGCAGGCTGCGATCTTTTTCTATACGGTCTTGGCCATCCGGCTGGCAATCAGTGCCCAGCCAAACAACAGCACGCAGACAATGATCAGCGGCCATGAACGCCATTCCAGGTACGGCGTCAGGTTGTGCATCGGCACCACTTCGCCATACAGGATGCCGCGTTCGAACTGCGGGATCTGATCGGTAATCTGGCCGAACGGGTTGATCAGGCCGGACACGCCGTTGTTGGTGGCGCGGATCATCCAGCGGCCGGCTTCCAGCGCGCGCATCTGTGCCATCTGCAGGTGTTGCAGCGGGCCAATGGAGGTGCCGAACCAGGTGTCGTTGCTGATGGTTAGCAACAGGTCGCTGCGGGCGGCAAGGCTGGCGGCGAACTCCGGATAAACCACCTCATAGCAGATGAACGGCGCGATCTGATAACCCTTGGCTTGCAGCAGCGGCTGGTCAGCCGGGCCGCGAGCGAAGTCCGACATTGGCAGGTCGAAGAAGGCGATCAGCCCGCGCAGGATATCCTGCAAGGGAACATATTCACCAAAGGGCACCAGTTTTTGCTTCAGATAAGTGCCGTCGCCTTCACCTGTCACGGTGATGCCATTGAAGAAACGCTTCTCGTGGCGTACTTCCATGCGGACCGGGACACCGGTGATCAACGCCGATTTACGTTCGGCCGCGAAGTTGCCCATCATGTTCAGGTAGCCTTCGGCAGACTCCTTGAGCACCGGGATCGCCGTTTCCGGCCAGATGAGCAAGTCGACGCGTTTGGAGCTGAAGCTCATGTCGCGGTACAGCGCCAACTGCGCGTTGAGCTGCGCCGGATCCCACTTCATGCTTTGTTCGATGTTGCCCTGAATGGCGGCGACGCTCAGTGGCGGGCCCGAAGGGCTGGTCCAGGCGTGGTGCTTGAGCGCCATGCCGACCAGCCATGGGCCGACCAGCAGCAATACACCGGCAGCGATGAAGCCCTTGCGTCCCGTGCGAACCAGGCGCAAGCCGTTGTAGATCAACGCCGCTGTCAGGGCCAGGGTAAAGGAAATCAGCCACATCCCGCCGAGGGGCGCGAGCCCGGCCAGCGGGCCGTCGAGCTGGCTGTAACCGGAATACAGCCACGGGAAACCGGTCAGGAACCAGCCGCGGAAGGCTTCCTGGGCGACCCACAGCGCAGCGAAGGCCAGGGCGTCGGCCAGCGGCGCCTCATTGCGGCGCAGCCAGCGCGCCCAAATCCAGGCGGGCAGGGCAAAGAACCAGGCAATCGCCGCCGTGAAAAGCAGCATCAGGAAACCGGCGAGCAACACCGAAGCGCCGCCGAAGTGGTGAATGCTGTAGTAGATCCAGCTGGTGCCAGCACCGAACAGACCGAAACCGAAACACCAGCCGCGCCCCAAGGCTTGACGTGGGCTCAGTTCGCGCAGGCCAGCATAGAACAGGCCGACGGCGAGCAGTGCCAGTGGCCAGATATCGAACGGCGCCAGGGCCAGGGTGGTGATTGCACCGGCCGCCACGGCCAGCAGGTTACCGGGCCAGCCGGGGCGGGTTGTCCAGCGCATTTCAATCCTTAGCGAGCAATGGGCGTCAGGCGAAGCAAGTGAATCCGACGGCTGTCGGCGTTCAGGATGCGGAAGCGGTATGGGCCGATTTCAGTGATTTCGTTACGTTTTGGCAGATGCCCGAACGCACTCATCACCAGGCCGCCAACGGTGTCGAATTCATCGTCGGAGAACTCGCTGTCGAAAAACTCGTTGAAGTTCTCGATCGGCGTCAGGGCCTTGATCAGGAAATCACCGCTTGGCAGCGGCTTGATGTAGCTGTCTTCTTCGACATCGTGTTCGTCTTCGATGTCGCCGACGATTTGTTCCAGCACGTCTTCGATGGTAACCAGGCCTGCCACGCCACCGTACTCGTCGATGACGATGGCCATGTGGTTGTGGTTGGCGCGAAATTCGCGCAGCAGCACGTTTAGACGCTTGGATTCCGGCACGAAGGTGGCCGGACGCAGCAGATCCTTGATGTTGAAGCTGTCGCCGTTCTCCTTGAGGATCAACGGCAGCAAATCCTTGGCCAGCAACACGCCCATCACGTCATCGTGGCTTTCGCCGATGACCGGGTAGCGCGAGTGGGCCGAGTCGACCACGGCAGGCAGGAACTCGCGGGGTGTCTGGTTCGCCTTGATGCTGACCATTTGCGAGCGCGGGACCATGATGTCCCGCACCTGCAAGTCAGCCACCTGGATGGCGCCTTCGACGATGGCCAGCGCTTCGCTGTCCAGCAACTTGTTCTGATGTGCATCGCGCAGCAGCTCCAGCAGCTCCTGGCGGTTTTTCGGCTCGTGGGCAAAAGCCTGGGTGAGCTTACCCAGCCATGACTTCTGCCCGTTGCTCGATCGATCTTCGCTCATAGCGATTACTCTGAATCCTTTGTTGTTTCTGTGGGGGATAAATCGGTTTCGTCGTCCGCGTACGGATCGGGAAAGCCCAGTTCTGCAAGCAACGTTCGTTCCAGTGCTTCCATCTCTTCGGCTTCGTCGTCATCAATATGGTCGTAACCAAGCAGATGCAAGCAGCCGTGAATCACCAGGTGTGCCCAATGGGCCTTGAGTTCCTTGCCTTGATCCCGGGCCTCACGCTCGACCACCGCTACGCAGATCACCAGATCGCCCAGCAGCGGGATGTCGAGGAATTCATCCGGCACATCGGCCGGGAATGACAAGACGTTAGTTGCGTAATCCTTTTGCCGCCAGGTGTGGTTCAGCTCGCGTCCTTCGGCTTCGTCGACCAGGCGAATGGTCATTTCCGAGTCGGCGCTGCGCTGGCGCAAAGCCAGTTCGCACCACTGGCGGAACTCGGCTTCGCTGGGGGCAGGGGCTTGGGTAGCGATTTGCAGGTCAAGCTCAAGCATCGCGGCGGCTATCCTTGGCGGCTGCATCTTCGGCCGCACGGGTTTCGAAGCGCTCGTAGGCTTCAACGATGCGCTGTACCAGCGGATGGCGCACGACGTCCTTGGGCTGGAAATGGGTGAAGCTGATCCCTGGCACTTCCTTGAGCACTTCAATCACATGGTGCAGGCCGGACTTGGTGCCGCGTGGCAGGTCGACCTGGGTGATGTCCCCGGTGATGACGGCGGTGGAGCCGAAGCCGATCCGGGTCAGGAACATCTTCATTTGCTCGACCGTGGTGTTCTGGCTTTCGTCAAGAATGATGAAGCTGTTGTTCAGCGTGCGGCCGCGCATGTAAGCCAGTGGCGCGACTTCGATCACCTGGCGCTCGATCAGCTTGGCGACGTATTCGAAGCCGAGCATTTCGTAGAGTGCGTCGTAGAGCGGGCGCAGGTACGGGTCGATTTTCTGCGACAGGTCGCCGGGCAGGAAGCCGAGTTTTTCACCCGCTTCGACCGCCGGGCGCACCAGCAGGATGCGGCGAATCTGCTCGCGCTCCAGTGCATCCACCGCGCAGGCGACGGCCAGATAGGTCTTGCCGGTACCGGCCGGGCCGATGCCGAAGTTGATGTCGTTACCGAGGATTTCCTTCACATAGCGCAGCTGATTCAAGCCGCGGGGGCGAATCATGCCTTTCTTGGTGCGCAGCGCCACGGACGGTTCGGCGGGGGAGTGGTTGTCCAGCTGTTCCACGGCAGATTCCTGCAGGAACAGGTGCACCATGTCCGGCGACAGCTCGGTACCCTTGGTTTCACGGTACAGACGGCGCAGGAGGTTTTCCGCGGAGGTGGTGTGTTTGGGCTCGCCGATCAGCTCGAACTGGTTGCCGCGATTGCGGATCTCGATGGTCAGGCGTTGTTCGATCAAGCGCAAATGCTCGTCGAATTGCCCGCACAGATTGGCGAAGCGGCGAGCTTCAAAAGGCTCGAGGATGAAACGATGTGGTTCTATGGGTGCGTTCAAGGTCGTATTTAGCCGCCCTGGGGCAATTGAGATGAAATCAAGGATAACGCCAGTGGCGCGGGTGCGAAAGCTCTTAAATGAGGCAACCCGATTCCCGTCTCTGGCGCTGTACCTGTGGGAGCGGGCTTGCTCGCGAAGACGGAGTGTCAGTCGACATTATTGGTGCTGACAGACCGCCTTCGCGAGCAAGCCCGCTCCCACAGGGATATTCGGTGTTACGGGATCAGCGAACCCCGCAGCGAATGCGGCTGCGCGGCATCGATGTGCACGTCCGCGAACTGGCCGATCAGGGTCGGATTGTCGCAACGGAAGTTGACGATACGGTTATTCTCGGTCCGGCCTTGCAGCTCGCCCGGGTCTTTTTTCGAGTAATCGGTCACCAGGATCCGCTGGATCGAACCGACCATTTGTCGGCTGATCTCGAAACCTTGCTGGTTCAAGCGATGTTGCAGGGCATTCAGACGCTCTTTTTTCAGCTCTTCAGGGGTGTCATCGGCCAGGTCGGCGGCCGGAGTGCCCGGGCGTTGGCTATAGACGAACGAGTAGGAAAAGTCGAAACCGACGTCGGCAATCAGCTTCATGGTTTGCTCGAAGTCTTTCTCGGTCTCGCCCGGGAAGCCGACGATGAAATCCGAGCTGATGCAGATGCCCGGCACGGCGGCGCGCAGCTTGCGCAGTTTGGATTTGTATTCCAGCGCGGTGTGGTTGCGCTTCATCGCGGCGAGGATGCGGTCCGAGCCCGACTGCACTGGCAAGTGCAGGTGCTTGACCAGTTCCGGCACATCGGCGTGGGCCTGGATCAGGCTGTCGGAGAACTCCAGCGGATGCGACGTGGTGTAGCGGATGCGGTCGATGCCATCGACGGCGGCAACCACGCGGATCAGCTCGGCCAGATCCGCCAGGCGCCCGTCATGGGTGAGGCCGCGATAACCGTTGACGTTCTGCCCCAGCAGTGTCACTTCGCGCACGCCGTTTTCGGCCAGGTGAATGATCTCGGCAATCACGTCGTCGAACGGCCGGCTGACTTCTTCGCCGCGGGTGTAGGGCACCACACAGAACGTGCAGTACTTGCTGCAGCCTTCCATCACCGACACGTAAGCGCTCGGGCCGTCGATGCGCGGCTCAGGCAAATGGTCGAACTTTTCGATTTCCGGGAACGAGACGTCGACTTGCGGCAGCCTGGTGATGCGTGCGGCGTCGATCATTTCCGGCAGGCGGTGCAGGGTTTGCGGGCCGAACACCACGTCGACGTACGGTGCGCGATCGCGGATGGCCGCACCTTCCTGGCTAGCCACGCAACCGCCGACGGCGATCACCATGTCCGGGTTGGCCAGTTTCAGTTCGCGCCAGCGCCCGAGCTGGGAGTAGACGCGGTCCTGCGCGCGTTCGCGGATCGAGCAGGTGTTGAGCAGGATGACGTCGGCGTCTTCAGCGCGCGCGGTGACTTCCAGGGCCTGGTGTTCGCCCAGCAGATCGACCATGCGCGAGCTGTCGTACTCGTTCATCTGGCAACCGTGGGTTTCGATGTAAAGCTTCTTGGCCATGGATAGAGTCATCACGTGATTCAAAGAACCGCGCATTATAGGGAACATGAACCCAGGTTCCTACCGCTGCGCGTCCGGCGGCTATGCTATAGTTTGCGCCCTCTTTTTTATCCCTCGATGTGTTACCCGCCCACCATGACCAAACGTGAAGCTCCAATCTACAAGGTGATTTTCCTCAACCAGGGCCAGGTGTTCGAAATGTACGCCAAGCAGATCTATCAAAGTGATCTGTGGGGCTTTCTGGAAGTGGAAGAGTTCGTCTTTGGCGAGCGCACGCAAGTGGTCGTCGATCCGAGCGAAGAAAAGCTCAAGGCTCAGTTCGAAGGCGTGGTGCGCAGTTTTGTGCCGATGCATTCGATTGTGCGTATCGACGAAGTCGAGCGTCTGGGGACACCGAAAATCAGCGAAGCCCGCGGCGCGGTCGGCAATGTCATGCCGTTTCCGATGCCGATGCCTGAGAAGTAAGCCTCAAGATCGAGTCGCCCCCATCGCGAGCAGGCTCGCTCCCACAATTAACCGCGTTTCCATGAGAGAACCCGGTCAACTGTGGGAGCGAGCCTGCTCGCGATAGGGGCAGTCAGAACACAGCAATAATCAGGGAAGCGGCGCAAAGGGCGTACGCCCATCGGCGCTCTGCAACTCCATCAGATACTTACGGAAAATTTGCCCGAGCACCTGGGTGGCAACCTCCAGTTCTTCGCGGGGCATTTTTTCGGTGACTTCATCAGCGGTGTCCAGTGCATCTTCGGCACCGTTGACGGCCGCCATCTTCAGCAGGATATACGCCTGAACGTTATTGGCCGGTACGCCTTCACCGTGGAAGAACATGGTACCGAGCTTGAAT
The DNA here is from genome assembly GCF_000282295.1 of Pseudomonas sp. GM33. Taxonomy (NCBI): domain Bacteria; kingdom Pseudomonadati; phylum Pseudomonadota; class Gammaproteobacteria; order Pseudomonadales; family Pseudomonadaceae; genus Pseudomonas; species Pseudomonas sp. GM33. The sequence goes on along the minus strand of NZ_AKJO01000096.1, from coordinate 54,974 downwards.
TGCGCCTGTGCGTGGCCTTGCAGCGAGGCCTTTTCGAAATAGCTCAGGGCTTGATTGAGGTCGCGTGGCGCGTTTTTACCTTCGTAGTAGAACTCACCCAACTCGTATTGCGCTTGCGCATCCCCTTCATCCGACGCTTTCTGGCAGGCGGCGATCGCCTGTTCCAGGTCTTGCGGCTGGGTATTGAGGGTGCAGCGACCCATCGCTGGGATCAACAACGAGTTGCCGCCTGCTTGTGCGTGCGCGAGCAGGGGCTGAAGAAGCAACAGGCAGCCCAGTGCAAGGGTGCGGCCGGTGCGGTTCATGGGAATCGACTTACCTCTGAAGGGCGCGCGGACCCATCGAGGGATCCAATAAGCGCGCATTATGAAATAAGCAGGGCCAACCTTACAAAGTCTTTACTCGTTTTTCTGCTGCGCGGGAAATATATCTCCCGTTTTGCGGAGGATTTTTGCTGAAAGTGTAGGAATGAAGGCGGGCGTGTAGGTAAAAGCTGACGCTGGCAATGGCCAACGTCAGCGCTACAGCGTTATTTCAAGGCAGCGAAGGCACGCTCGGCGGCGTCCAGGGTCAGTTTCAGTTCGGCTTCGCCGTGGGCGATCGAAGTGAAACCGGCTTCGAAGGCACTCGGTGCCAGGTACACGCCACCTTCGAGCATCAGGTGGAAGAAGCGGCCGAACAGGGCTGCGTCACTGGCCATCACGTCATCGAAAGTGACGATGTCGTCGGCGCCGCTGAAGTACAGGCCGAACATGCCGCCGGCTTGTGTGGTCACGAACGGAATGCCCGCCGCATCGGCGCGCTGTTGCAGGCCGTCGAGCAGGCGAGTGGTGTAGTCGGTCAGCTCGGCGTGGAAGCCCGGACGGCTGATCAGGCGCAGGGTGGTCAGTCCGGCGGCCATCGCCAGCGGGTTACCGGACAGCGTACCGGCCTGGTAGACCGGGCCCAGCGGGGCGATGCGCTGCATGATTTCACGCTTGCCACCGAAGCAGCCGACCGGCATGCCGCCACCGATGATCTTGCCGAAGGTGGTCAGGTCCGGCGTCACGCCGTAGTACGCCTGGGCACCGCCGAGGGCGACGCGGAAACCGGTCATCACTTCGTCGAAAATCAGCACCACGCCGTGCTTGTCGCACAGGGTCCGCAGGCCTTCGAGGAAACCCGGTGCCGGCGGCACGCAGTTCATGTTGCCGGCCACTGGCTCGACGATGATGCAGGCCACGTCCTGGCCGACTTCGGCGAGCATGGCTTCAACGGCGTCGATGTCGTTGAACGGCAGGGTCAGGGTGTGTTTGGCGAACGCTGCCGGTACGCCGGCCGAACTCGGTACGCCCTGGGTCAGTGCGCCTGAGCCGGCCTTGACCAGCAGGCTGTCGGAGTGACCGTGGTAGCAGCCTTCGAACTTGATGATGCTGTCGCGACCGGTGAAGCCGCGGGCCAGGCGAATGGCGCTCATGGTCGCTTCGGTGCCGGAGCTGACCATGCGCACCATTTCCATCGACGGCACGAGAGAGCAGACCAGGTCGGCCATCTGCGTTTCCATCTCGGTCGGCGCGCCGTAGGACAGGCCGTGCTCCAGCTGCTTGCGCACCGCGTCCAGCACATCCGGGTGGCTGTGGCCGAGGATCATCGGGCCCCAGGAGCCGACGTAATCCACATAGCGCTTGTTGTCTTCGTCGGTGACGTAGGCGCCTTCGGCGTGCTTGAAGAACAGCGGCGTGCCGCCGACGCTCTTGAACGCGCGAACCGGCGAGTTCACGCCACCGGGAATGTGTTTCTGGGCATTGGCAAACAGCGTTTCGGAACGAGACATGATCGGGTTCTCAGATTTTAAGTAATTCGTTAAAGGCGCGGGCACGGCGGGTGACTTCAGCCGTACTCTCGGCGCCGAACAGGCCATGCACCACGGCCAGCAGGTCGACCCCATGGGCCACCAGCGGGGCGGCGTTGTCCAGGGTGATGCCGCCGATCGCGCAGATCGGCAAGTGCAGATGCTTGCGCGCCTGGTCGAGCAGTTCGAGGCTGCAGGTCGGTGCGCCGGGCTTGGTGTTGGAATTGAAGAAGCGGCCGAAGGCGACATAGCTGGCACCTTCTTTGGCCGCCTGTTCAGCCAGCTCGAGCTGCGCGTGGCAGGTTGAACCGATGATCGCCTGACGCCCGAGCAGTGCACGGGCCGGAGTCAGCGGGCCATCGGTCTGCCCCAGGTGTACGCCCACATTGAGGCGCGCGGCCAGTTCGGCATCATCGTTGATGATCAGCTGAGTCTTGTAGCGCTCGCACAGCTCGCGCAAGGCTTCGGCCTCACGCAGGCGGCGGGCCTCGTCGCTGCTTTTGTCGCGGTACTGCAGCAAGGTGACGCCGCCTTCCAGCGCCGCCTCCACGTACTTGAGCAACTTACCGTCCAGCAAATGGCTGTCGGTGATGGCGTACAGGCCACGTAGTTTCATCGGTCAAGCCTCACCGCATTACAAATGGAAGTTACGAACAGAAATCCAGCGGCAGGCGGCGCGGCACAAACTGGCCTTTGCCCAGCTGCTCGGCGTCACGCAGGGTGCGCCATGTGTAGTTAAGCGCGGTCTGCACGGCGCTGGCGAGGTTTTCACCCTGGGCCAGACGACCGGCCAGCGCGCTGGCCAGGGTGCAGCCGGAACCGTGATAACTGCCGGGCAGGCGCTGGCAGGTAAAGGTTTCGCGCAGGCCGTCGCGGCTGTACAAGCGATTGTGGATTTCGGTTTCGTCGCCATGGCCGCCGGTGATCAGCAGGTGTTTGACGAACGGCAGGAGTTTTTCAGCGCACTCGTCCGCGGTGCCTTCGGGCAGTTCGGCGAGGATCCGGGCTTCGGGAAGGTTGGGAGTGGCAATGATCGAGAAGGGCAGCAGGCGTTCGCGCATGGCGTAGCCGACTTCGTCCTTGCCCAGGCGTCCGCCGCCGCCGGCGCGCAGCACCGGGTCGCAGACCACTGGCAAATGCGGGTGCGCCGAAAGCAGTTCGACCACGGTGTCGACCATTTCCAGGGAACCGAGCATGCCCAGTTTGACCGCCGCGACTTCGGAATCGTTGAGCACGGCATTGGCCTGGGCCAGTACCCACTCACGGTCGAGGACGCGGAAGTCAGTGACATTGATGGTGTCTTGCACGGTCAGGGCGGTGACGGCCGGAGCCGCATGGCAACCCTGGGCGAGCAGGGCTTCGATATCTGCCTGCAAGCCGGCGCCACCACTTGGGTCGTGGCCGGAGAGACAGAGGACAACGGGGCGAGAGCTGTAGATATTCATGGTGCGCGAGCTTACCACCAAACAACGTTTTTCGGGTGTGCGTGCACTTCGGTGTGAGGCGTGGAAAAAGGCAAAAGATCGCAGCCTTCGGCAGCTCCTGCAAGAAGGGCGGATCGACGCAAACCTGTAGGAGCTGCCGAAGGCTGCGATCTTTTGATCTTTTGCAAAAAAAACAAACAGCTCTATCTCAATAATCTTCGCCGGAACGCCCGTCCTAGAGCCTTTGTGGGAAAAATTTCAATGGTGTTCAATGGCCACCAACGGCTATGCTAGAGTGGATCCAAACCAATAACAGGTGATACCGGTTTTACGTCTGCTCAAATGGAATGGGGGGCTTCCTGACAGAACCGGACAGGCCACGCTGGGGCTTCAATGCGCTATTTGCTGATGTTGCTGTTGTGTTTGCCCCTCCTGGCAAACGCCGTCGAGTTCGATGAGTTCACTCAAAGCCTCCCCTTGGGCCGAACCCTGCAGGTCTATGAGGACGCAGGTGGTCAGGCGACCATCGCGGATATCCGCGCGCAAGCGGCGGCCGGCAACTTCAAGGCACACCACAAAGACACACTCAACGCCGGGTACTCGCGCTCGGTGTTCTGGCTGAAAATCGACCTGCATTACCGCCCGACCGATCCGGCGGCGCAACGGACCTGGCTGCTGGAACTGGCCTATCCACCCCTCGATCATCTCGATCTCTATTTGCCCGATGCGGCCGGCAACTATCAGTTGGTCAGGCAGACCGGCGATGCCTTGCCCTTCGCCAGCCGCGAGATTCGTCAGAACAACTATCTGTTCGACCTGACGTTCAAACCTGAGCAGGCCAAAACCCTATTCCTGCGCTTGCAAAGCGAAGGCTCGATACAGGCACCGGTAACCTTGTGGTCGAGCACCGCCTACCTCGAAGAGCAGCCCGTGCGCCTCTACGTACTGGGGCTGATCTACGGCGTGTTGCTGGGGATGCTGGTCTACAACCTGTTCATCTACCTCAGCGTGCGCGATACCAGCTACCTTTACTACATCTTCTATATTGCCTCGTTCGGCTTGTACCAGCTGTCGGTCAACGGCGCAGCGGTGCAGTATTTCTGGCCGGACAACCCTTGGTGGGCCAACGCCGCGACGCCGTTTTTCATCGGCTGCGCGGGCCTGTTCGGCAGTCAGTTCGCCCGCAGCTTCCTGCAAATGGCTACCCACAGTCGCTGGCTCGACCGCTTGTTGCTGGCGCTGGTTGCCTTCGGTGCGCTGGTGGTCGGCCTGTCTTTGATGACCAGCTACGCCCTGGCGTTGCGCCTGGCCACGGCCCTGGCGCTGACGTTCACGGTGGTGATTTTTGCCGCCGGGATCTTTGCCTGGCTGCGGGGCCTGCGCGTCGCGCGGTATTTCATCATTGCCTGGTCGGCGTTTTTGCTCGGCGGTATCGTCAATACGTTGATGGTGCTGGGATACCTGCCAAACGTGTTCCTGACCATGTATTCCAGCCAGATCGGCTCGGCCATCGAAGTGGCGTTGTTGTCCCTGGCACTGGCCGACCGCATTAATGACATGCGCGAGCAGCAGGCGCAGACGCTATTCGACGCCGGCCAGAAGCTTGAAATCCTCAACCAGCAACTGGCTCGCAGTAACAAGCTCAAGGACGAATTCCTGGCCACCCTGACCCACGAACTGCGCACGCCCATGAACGGTGTGATCGGTTCGCTGGAATTGATGCAGACGGTCGAAATGGACCCGGAGCTTGAGCAGTATCAGCAGACGGCTTCGGGGGCGGCGCGGGACATGATGCGCATGGTCAACGGTATCCTGACCCTCACCGAACTGCAGGCCGGCAAACTCCAGACTTCGGTCGACACTTTCAGCTTGCGCCGCATGGTCGAGGCACTGCGCACGCAGTTCGAGGGCAACGCTTCGAGCAAGTCGCTGGACTTCAAGGTCGACGTCGCATCCGGCGTGCCGGATCGCTTGCACGGCGACAACACCAAGATCGCGCAATGCCTGGAGTGTCTGCTGGACAACGCCATCAAGTTCACCCGTGTCGGCGGCCTGGCCTTGCGGGTCACCGGCAAGGCCGTTGAACCCGACCGGCTGGCGTTGACCTTCGCGGTGATCGATACGGGCATTGGCTTCACCGATCTGGGAGAGGCCACGATGTATCAACGGTTCTTCCAGCTCGACGGTTCGATGACCCGTGAATACGGTGGCCTGGGTGTTGGCCTGGCGATTTGCCGGCAGTTGGTCGAATTGCTCGGTGGACGCCTGACGCATCGTTCCGAGCCAGGACGCGGCAGCCGGTTTCAGCTGGATGTGGAAGTCGGGCTGTCGGTGGCCGAACGCCCCCTGGCGCCCTTGATGCCCCGGGATTTTCCGCGTCTGCGCCTGCCTCAGGATTGTGCGGTGCTGTTGGTGGATGACAACAGCATCAGCCAGTTGGTGATGCGCGGCATGTTGCTCAAGCTGGGTTTTCGCGTGCGTACGGCCGACGGAGCCGATGTCGCGCTCGATCTCCTGCAACGCGAAGTGTTTGACGCGGTGCTGGTCGATTGTCAGTTGCCGCGTCAGGACGGTGAGTCGCTGTGCTGCCGGATCCGCGCGTTGCCGGGCTATGCCGAGCTGCCGTTGTTCATGATCGCCCTGGGGGGGGACCGTGAACGCTGCCCGACCGGCGCGTTGATCGATTACTTGAGCAAACCGGTAAAATTCGAAGACTTGCAAGCCGCGCTCTACCGCCGGGTGCTCTGCTCGCAACAGGGCGAAAGCGCCGACAGTTAGGCGGATATGACACTTTGTTCGGCTGAGGGGCGGTGCTTAACTGAAGTCCCTTGGCCGACCAAAGGAGCCCAGTCATGAACCTGCATCAGTTTGCCGAAACCCACGAAGTCACCAACCAGCCACCGTCACTGGACGGCGCCAACCTGTACCGCATCGACTTGCCGTTGCAGGAATGGTCGCGGCGGTTCGGGGCCGGTTGGGCCGAATCGCGGATCGACGCTTACGGCGCGCTGGCCGGTGGCCCGCTGATGGAAGCCGGGTTCCTCGCCAATCAGAACAAGCCGGTGTTCAACAGTCATGACCGCTTTGGTCATCGAATCGATCTGGTGGAATTTCATCCGGCCTATCACCAACTGATGCGCACGGCAGTCGAGCACGGCCTGACCTCGCTGCCCTGGGCGCACCCACAGGACGGCGCTCATGTGGCCCGCGCCAGCATGTCGTATCTGCACAGCCAGGCCGAAGCCGGCAGTGGCTGCCCATTGACCATGACCTTCGCCAGCGTACCGGCCATGCGACTGCAACCGGACCTGGCGCAAAAGTGGTTGCCGAAAATCCTCGCCACCGAATACGACCCGCGCAATGTCGGCATGGCCCACAAGGCCGGGGTCACCATCGGCATGGCCATGACGGAGAAGCAGGGCGGCACCGATGTTCGGGCCAATACCACCAAGGCGTATCCGGTCGGAGCCAGCGGTCCGGGCCAGGCCTATGAGTTGGTGGGGCACAAGTGGTTTTGCTCGGCGCCGATGTGCGACGCCTTCCTGACACTGGCGCAGACCGACAAGGGCCTGACCTGTTTCCTGCTGCCGCGCCATCGCCCGGACGACACACGCAATCAGTTCTACATCCAGCGCCTGAAGAACAAGCTCGGCAATTGCTCCAACGCTTCGAGCGAAGTGGAGTTTCGCGGCGCACTGGCGTGGATGATCGGTGAAGAGGGGCGTGGCGTTCCGACGATCATCGAGATGGTCGCCATGACCCGCTTCGATTGCATGGTCGGTTCCAGTTCGCTGATGCGTCAGGCGCTGACCCAGGCCAGCCATCATTGTGCTCATCGTTCGGTCGGCGGCAAATTGCTCAGCGAGCAACCGTTGATGCAGAACGTGCTGGCGGATCTGGCGCTGGAAAGCGAAGCCGCCCTGGCCTTGAGCCTGCGTATGGGCCGGGCGCTGGATCATCTGGACGACTCGCAGGAAGCCAGGTTCGCCCGGCTGGTAACGGCGGTGGGCAAGTACTGGATCTGCAAGCGGGCGCCGGCCATGATCAACGAAGCGGCCGAATGTATGGGCGGTGCGGGTTATGTCGAAGACAGCATTCTGCCGCGGCTTTACCGCGAGGCGCCGGTGAACTCGACGTGGGAAGGTTCCGGCAACGTGCAGTGCCTGGACGTGCTGCGTGCCCTGTCAAAAGAACCGGGCGTGCTTGATGCGCTGTTCAGCGAGTTGGGCGATGGTCATGGCGACCAGCGTCTTGCCGCGCACATCCAGCAATTGCAGGCGGCCTTCAAGGACACCAGCGACATTCAGTACCGCGCCCGGCAACTGACTGAAGACATCGCCTTGGGATTACAGGCCAAGTTGCTGCTGGAAGCCGGGAATTCGGTGGTCAGTGACGCCTTCATCGCCAGTCGCCTGGACGGTGGCGGCCGAGTGTACGGCGCGTTGCCACGCGGGCTGGACGTGGAAGCCATTGTCGCCCGCTCGACTCCACAGGGCTTCTGACCGCGATTAACTCAGCACCGCAAACCCCTGTGGGAGCGAGCTTGCTCGCGATTACGGATAAACATTCAACAATGATGTTGACTGATACACCGCTATCGCGAGCAAGCTCGCTCCCACAGTTGTTCTCTGTTTACAGTCAATGCCACTGTTCCCGTGAAGCGACGATGCAGGCAAGATGAAGGTCTGCAAGTCAGAACACAGGATGCTGATCGTGACCGAAGCTTTTATTGTCGTTCAAACCGCCGAGCAAGCCGTGGATCGGCTCGCACTCTTGCACAATCGTGCAACCACCGCGCTGAGTCAGGCGCTCAAGCGTTACCTCAAGGACCGCGTCGAGCCTGATGCCGAGCAGCGGGCGTTGTTCCGTTATCCCGAGCTGCGTCTGACCTACCACTGCCAGGGCGAAGTCCCGCAGACCACCCGTGCCTATGCCAAGGTCCAGCTGCCGGGCACCTACAGCGTCACCGTCACCCATCCGTCGGCTTTCCGTAAGTACCTGCTGGAACAGCTGGTTCCGTTGATGCACGACTTCACCGTGACGGTGGAAGTCGGTGTCAGCCAGCAGAACATCCCGTATCCGTATGTGGTCGAGCAGGGCGATGAACTGGGAGGCTCCGGCGTCACCGCCGCCGTGCTGGCGCGGGTATTCCCGAGTACCGACCTGTCGGCCGCGACCGACGGCATTGCCGACGGTTTGTACGACTGGGAAAACACCGATCCGCTGCCCCTGGCGCTGTTCGATGCCGCACGGGTGGATTTCTCCCTGCGCCGACTGGTGCATTACACCGGCAGCGACTGGCGCCATGTGCAGCCGTGGATTCTGCTGACCAACTACCACCGCTATGTCGACCAGTTCATCGTCCACGGCCTGGAACAATTGCGCCAGGACCCGCGCTTCGTGCGCATGGTGCTGCCGGGTAACGTGATCATCGAAAAGAGCATGGATCACGGCGAAGCGTCGGCGATTGCCGCTGGCGTGGTCTGGCACCGTTACCAGATGCCGGCCTATCACCTGATCGCCAGTGACGGCCATGGCGTGACCCTGATCAACATCGGTGTCGGCCCTTCCAACGCCAAGAACATCACCGACCACCTCGCCGTTCTGCGCCCGCATTGCTGGCTGATGATCGGCCACTGCGGCGGCCTGCGTCAGTCGCAGACGATTGGCGACTACGTGCTGGCCCACGCCTACATGCGCCGCGACGGCATTCTCGACCGGGTCGTGCCGCCGAACATTCCGATTCCGGCCCTGGCCGAAGTGCAACTCGCGCTTCAGCAAGCGGCGGCCAACATCACCGGTGAGAAGGGCGACGAACTGAAAAAACGCCTGCGCACCGGCACCGTGCTGACCTACGACGACCGCAACTGGGAGCTGCGCTGGGCGCAGGAAAGGCCGCTGATCAACCTGTCCCGCGCCGTGGCGGTGGACATGGAAAGTGGCACCATCGCCGCCCAGGGTTATCGTTTGCGGGTGCCGTACGGCACGTTGCTTTGCGTCTCGGACAAACCGCTGCACAGCGAAATCAAGTTGCCGGGCTCGGCCAACGCCTTCTATGAGCGCGCGGTCAGCCAGCACTTGAAGATCGGTATCGAAGCGGTGGATCTGTTGCGCACCGAGCTCAACTCACTGCACTCGCGCAAACTGCGCAGCTTCGACGAGCCGCCGTTCCGCTAACGGTTGTCATGGTCATTTGACGGTTGGGGCACTAGCATTGGCAGCCCTGACCGTTAGATGTTTCCTTTCTCATGTCTCGTCCTCCTCAACGTCCCGTTTCCCGCCGTCCTGGCACGAAACCCTTGCCTGCAGCCCCGCGCCGTGTCGCCAAGGCTCCGCCGGCCGAGCCGAAGCTGATCCTGTTCAACAAACCTTTCGATGTGCTGACGCAATTCAGTGACGGCGAAGGGCGCGCGACGCTCAAAGACTACATCGATGTACCGGGGATCTATCCGGCCGGACGGCTGGATCGCGACAGCGAAGGCTTGTTGCTGCTGACCAACGACGGCCAGCTTCAGGCGCGAATCGCCGACCCGAAGCACAAACTGGCCAAGACCTATTGGGTACAGGTCGAAGGCGAGCCGAGCACCGAGCAATTGCAGCGCCTGCGTGACGGCGTCGAATTGAATGACGGCGTGACCTTGCCCGCCGAGGCGCGGCAACTGGACGAGCCTGAACTATGGCCGCGCAATCCGCCGGTGCGCTTTCGCAAAAGCGTGCCGACCAGCTGGCTGGAGCTGGTGATTCGCGAAGGGCGCAACCGGCAGGTGCGGCGCATGACCGCTGCGGTCGGTTTGCCGACCTTGCGCCTGGTGCGCGTCAGAATCGGTGACTGGACGATCGAAGGGCTCGATCAGGGCCAGTGGAAAGAAGTACCGGCGCGCTTATAAGGCGCCGGATTCGATCAGGCCGATCACCACGCTCTTGATGATGAACGCGGCCACGCCCAGGCCCAGCACGAAGAACAGGATGAACGAGCCAAAGCGCCCTGCCTTGGACTTCTTCGCCAGATCCCAGACGATGAAACCCATGAAAATGATCAGGATCGTGACCAGACCGGTCATCATCCACTCTTCAAAGACTGCAGGATCCATCGAACATCTCCAGCGCGGGCGAGGCTAAAAGGGCGCGAAGATTATACGCCTCGCTGGCCGCGTACAGTATTGACCTGCGTCGGTGTGTCGCAGTCATCCGTCGCCTGTGCTGGCCTCTTCGCGGGCAAGCCACGCTCCCACAGGTTTTGAGTCGCTCACAAAATTGAGGTCAACACAAAACCTGTGGGAGCTGGCTTGCCAGCGATGGCGTATTTAGCTGCGCAGATGAGTCAGCGGCAGTTCGGTGCTGTTGAGTACCTGGTTCAGCACAAAACTCGAACGCACGCTGGTCACGCCTTCAATCCGGGTCAGATGACCGAGCAGCAGTTTCTGGTAGTGATCCATGTCCGGCACCACGACCTTGAGTTGATAGTCGGCATCCATCCCCGTCACCAGGCTGCATTCGAGCACTTGGGGCAAGGTGCGAATGGCCGCTTCGAAGTTCTCGAAACGTTCCGGCGTATGACGGTCCATACCGATCAGCACGTAGGCCGTCAGGCTCAGGCCAAGCATTTTGCGGTCGAGCAGGGCGACCTGACGGGAAATGTAGCCGTCGTCTTCCAGTTGCTTGACCCGCCGCGAGCACGGCGAAGGCGACAGACCGATGCGCTCGGCCAACTCCTGGTTGGAGATGCGTGCGTCGCGCTGCAATTCCGCCAAAATACTCAGGTCGTAACGATCGAGCTTGCTCATCAATCAGTCCTTTGTCGTAACTATTGCGGCAGATTATGTATCCGGGGTTAAAAATTGCGCAAGTGATGTTTAATTGAGCAATCTTCGCAATCCTCTGTCGGCGCTCACGGCCTATTCTTATCACCAGAATCACTGCTCGGACAAACAGTCCAGTGCGGCTCGCCCAATCAGGCCCGCCGCGGTCGCCACCCCCACCGGGGATGTGCCGGCCCCCGAGCTACACACTGTCCAGAAGACGGCGTGAGGTGAGCCGGCGCCACAAGCGTTGAGCCAGGACGAAGTTCTCCAAGGGGAGGCCGACGGGTCTCCCCTTTTTCTTGCGTGGAATTTGACCCTCCTGGCCTCAATAAATAAGTTGCGTGACTGATAACCTGTCGCAGAACCGGCCACTGCTTTCCCAGTCTTACGTACAGGCCCTAACCCGCAATGAGGATAAGCATGAAATCGCGCATCTGGCGTTTGGCCGGTGTTGGTTTGCTGTGTGTCAGTGTCACTGCGCAATCGCTGGCCGATGAGCAGCAAAACCGTGGCCATGATGGCGGGCAGCACGGTCAGGATGGGCATCAGGTTGGTAACCAGGGGGGGAGTCAGGGCCATGGTGGCAACAACCAGCCACGTCCGCAGAACGGCCCGCCACAGAACCCGCCGCGTGCGCAGAACAACGACAACCGCCAGTACGAGCACAACGGCCAGAATCAACATCAGAACAATAGCCAGAGGCAGCCCCCTCCCGCGCCGGATTTCAACAGCCCGGTTCGCTCACCACCGCCACCGCCGCAGGCACCGGCCACTGACATGCCGATCCAGCCTCGCCCCGACACCGTGCGCCAGACCCAGCCACCGCAGCGCCATGACTACCAGGATCAGCACTACCAGGATCAACCGCATCGCAACGATTACAATCAGCGCTGGAAGGGCTATATCGGTGCGCCGACCAATGACAATCACTGGGACGGACGCCCGGGCGGACACGGTAACGGCTGGGGGCCAGGTCCCAGGTATCGCCCCGGCCAGGTGATCGACCGCTTCCCCGAGCGTAACTTCCGCGTGCCTTACCGTGGCATGGATTACTACTATTCCGGTGGCTACTGGTATCGCCCGCTGGGTCCGCGTTATGAGGTGGTAGAGCCGCCACGCGGGATTCGCGTCAGCTACCTTCCTGATTATGCCGAGCAGGTGTGGATCGGCGGGGCGCTGCTGTTCCTCGCGGCCGGATCGTATTACGCCTATGAGGAGAGCACCCGGGATTACGTCGTGGTCGAGCCGCCGGTTGGCCAACCGCAGTCGCCTCCACCGGCCGCCAGCAATGGATATGACGTGGAGGCGTACCCGGCCAACGGCCAATCGCCGGAGCAGGTCAGTCGCGATGGCTACGAGTGTTATCAATACGCGGTGCAGCAGAGTGGTTTCGATCCACGCACCGCCACCTACCAGCCAGACCCCTCGGTGGTGCAAGTCTACCGACAGGCCCAGGGCAGTTGCCTGAGCAGTCGTGGTTATCAGGTGAACTACTGAGCCCGAGCGGTTTTCACCACTTCCTGCGGGTCTGCGTGCACCAGCACTTCAGCTCGCGGGTAGGCGGTGTGAATGGCGGCGGCCGCCTGATCGCTGATGCCGTGGGCGACTGACAGCGTCAGCTCCCCCGGCAGCTCCAGATGCAACTGTACAAACCACTGGTTGCCGGAGATTCGCGTGCGCAGGTCATGGGCACCCAGCACGCCGGGCACGTTGCACGCCAATTCCAGCATGTGCTGGCTGACCTCCGGCGGCAGTTCTTCATCCATCAATACCGCAAAGCTCTCCCGGGCGATCTGCACTGCGCTCCACAGAATGTAGGCGGCGATTCCCAGACCGAACCAGGGGTCGACCTGATGCAGGCCAAACCCGGCCAACACCAGCGCGATCAGAATGCTGCCGTTGAGCAGCAGGTCCGAGCGGTAGTGCAGGGAGTCGGCGCGCACCGCGTTGGAGCCGGTGGCCTTGACCACCCGATGTTGAAACATCAACAACGCCAGGGTCAGTACGAGGGACAACACAATCACGCCGATACTGATCCACGGCGCGCCGACCGGTTCGGGATGTTTGAGCCGATCATAGGCTTGCAGTGCAATCAGTACTGCACTGCCACCAATGAACAACGCCTGGGCCATGCCCGCCAATGACTCGGCCTTGCCGTGCCCGTAGCGATGATCATTGTCGGCTGGGCGCAGGGCGTAATGCACCGCCAGCAGGTTGAGCAATGACGTGACGCCGTCGAGTGTCGAGTCGGTGAGCCCGGCGAGCATGCTCACGGAGCCGCTCAGCCACCAGGCTATGGCTTTGGCGACAATCAATGTGCACGCCACCGCCACCGAGGCACGGGTCGCCAGCCGCAGCAGGCGGGCGTGTTCGGAGCTGGAGGTCATAGTGGCCATCGTTCCTTGAAGAGTCCTTTCGCGTGTAGGGATTACGCGGCCGGTTGCAGGCCGAACATCGCCAGTTGCTGGGCGCTGCCTTTGCTCTGGATCAGGCGTGGATCGTCCAGCGGGAAGCTGCGGCCCAGCTCGCTTTCCAGAATAGTCTGCAACTTGCGGTTATCGACCTGGCCGTCGGGGCCGATGGCGTCCTTGAGTTTTTGCGGGTCGACCTGGGCGGTCTTGCCCGGTTCGAAATAAATCGCGCCGGTGGCGAAGTCCACGGCAAACGCGATCAGGCCGGGGATGATGTAGAACAGCAGGCCTACGGCATCGAGCGCGGCGATGGCCGGGTCGATCTTGCCTTCGATCTGGCCACGGCGGTCGGGGTAGAAAATCGACCCGCAGGCGGTCACTTGAGTCAGCAAGGTTGCGACCAGAACACCGCCAATCAGGCGAAAGGGAGCACGCATATGAAATCTCCTGGGTAATCTCGAAACGAAACGTCGTCGGTATGAATTAGGACCGTGATTAACGCCACGCAGTTCGCCGTTATACTCGCCGCTCTGTTTGGGAGCCAGCATGATTTCTTTGCCGATCGATGAAGTTTTACCCGCCCTGCGTGAAGCCCTCGCTGCACGCCACGAAGCCGTGCTCGAAGCACCGCCCGGCGCCGGTAAAACCACCCGCGTACCTTTGGCCCTGCTCAACGAGCCGTGGCTCGCCGGGCAGACCATCCTGATGCTCGAACCCCGCCGGTTGGCCGCACGCGCAGCGGCAGAACGGTTGGCCAGTGAGCTGGGGGAAAAGGTCGGCGAAACCGTTGGCTATCGCATTCGCCTCGACAGCAAGGTCGGCCCCAATACCCGCATCGAAGTGGTCACCGAAGGCATCCTTACCCGGCGCCTGCAGGATGATCCGGCGCTGGAAGGCGTGGGCCTGCTGATCTTCGACGAATTCCACGAGCGCAGCCTCGACGCGGACCTGGCCTTGGCCCTGAGCCTCAATGGCCGCGAGCTGTTTCGTGACGACCAGCCGCTGAAAATCCTCTTGATGTCCGCCACGCTCGAAGGCGAACGCTTGGCCGGGTTGCTCGACGACGCACCGATCCTGCGCAGCGAAGGGCGCATGTACCCGGTGGCGATGCGCTGGGGCCGGCCGTTCCAGGCCGGTGAATTCATCGAGCCGCGGCTGGTGCAGACCATCCTCGAAGCCTTGAACGACGAGACCGGCAGCGTGCTGGTATTCCTGCCGGGGCAAGCGGAGATCCGCCGCGTGCATCAGCAATTGGCCGATGCTTTGGGTGACAACCCACAGGTTCTGTTGTGTCCATTGCACGGTGAACTGGACCTGACGGCGCAACGAGCGGCGATCGATCCGGCACCGCCGGGCAAGCGCAAAGTGGTGCTGGCCACCAACATTGCCGAAACCAGTTTGACCATCGACGGCGTGCGCGTGGTGATCGATGCCGGGCTGGCGCGAGTACCGCGTTTCGACCCGGGCAGCGGCATGACCCGTCTCGACACCCAGCGCATTTCCAAGGCCAGTGCGACCCAGCGTGCGGGCCGGGCCGGGCGTCTGGAACCCGGTGTTTGTTATCGCCTGTGGTCCCAGGACCAGCACGAGCAACTGGCGGCTTATGGCAGTGCGGAAATCCTCTCGGCGGACCTTGCCGGGCTGGCCCTGCAATTGGCGCGCTGGGGTGTGACGCCTGGGCAACTGGTGTGGCTTGACGTGCCACCGGCCGCCGCTTATGCACAGGCTCAGGACCTGCTCGAACGCCTGGGCGCGCTGGACGGCGAAGCGCTGACCCGTCACGGCCAGGCCATGGCCGAACTGCCGGCCCATCCGCGTATCGCGCATTTGCTGTTGCGCGGCCAGGCGCTGGGTCTGGCGGAAATGGCTAGCGACGTCGCCGCACTGCTCGGCGAGCGCGATATCTTGCGCGGTGCCGGGGCGGACTTGCACAGCCGCCTGGTATTGCTGTCTGGCGAAGAACGCGCCGCACGTGGCGCACAGGGTGGCGTGCAACGCGCACGGCAACTGGCGCGGCAATACCGTGGTTACTTGCGCGGCAAAGCCTCGGAGCCGGTCAGCGATCCGGATCACCCGCGCTGGCTCGGTGCATTGCTGGCGTTGGCCTATCCCGACCGCGTCGCCCAACAACGGCGCGCTGGTGGCGCGGAATATCGCTTGGCCAACGGTCGTGCCGCGCTGTTCGCCGAGGCCGACAGCCTGATGAAGCAGCCGTGGCTGGTGATCGCCGATCTCGGCAGTCGTCAGGGGCAACGCGAAGAGCGGATTTATCTGGCGACGGATTTCGATCCGGCGCTGTTCGACTCAGTGCTGGCCGAGCAGGTGCGTTGCGTCGATCAACTGGATTGGGATGAGCGCGAAGGCGTGCTGCGGGCCGAGCGTCAGCGCAAGGTTGGCGAATTGATCCTCAGCCGTGAACCGCTCACCGGCCTCGACGAAGGCGCCCGCAGCCAGGCGCTGGTGAATCTGGTGCGGCGCAAAGGCCTGGAGCTGTTGCCATGGACCCCGGAGCTGCGTCAGTGGCAGGCACGAGTAGCGTTGTTGCGGCAACTGGACCTCGCCGGCAAAGGCGAGAGCGAATGGCCGGATGTCAGCGATGCAGCGTTGCTCAAAGGTCTGGAACACTGGCTGATGCCATATCTGGGTAAAGTGTCGCGTCTCAGTCACTTCGCCAATCTGGACCTGTCGAGCATCGTCCACAACCTGCTGCCGTGGCCGCTGCCGCAGCGGCTGGACGAGTTGGCGCCGCATCATTTGAGCGTGCCGTCGGGCTCGTCGATTCGCCTGGACTACAGCGAGCAGCCGCCGATTCTGGCGGTGCGTCTGCAGGAGTTGTTCGGCCTGGCCGAAACCCCGCGCATCGCCGGCGGGCGGCAAGTGGTCAAGCTGCACCTGCTGTCCCCGGCTCGGCGGCCGGTGCAGGTGACGCAGGACCTGGCGAACTTCTGGCGCAGCACCTACGCCGAAGTGAAGAAGGATTTGAAGGGACGTTATCCGAAGCATTACTGGCCGGATGATCCGCTGGTGGCCGAAGCGACTGCGCGGATCAAACCGCGTAAATAACAGTTAACACCGGACTCTGTGGCGAGGGGGCTTGCCCCCGTTGGGTCGCGCAGCGGCCCCAGCTCTCCACCTGAAAAGCAGGGCCTGCTACGCAGTCCAACGGGGGCAAGCCCCCTCGCCACAGGGGATCAGTCTGAGCTTTCGGATTTGGCGGTCAGTTGTTCGCGGCAATAGTCGGCGAACAACTGCGCCGGTTTGGTCAGTTGCCCGCGCTTGAGCCAGGCCGCCACCAGCCCGGAGCCGGTGACGTCTTCGGCGATGTCCACGCACACCACTTTCTGCCCGTCGTAGGTGCACTCCGAATGTGGTTTGGTCACCAGGATCGAGAAACCAAAGCCTTGTCCGACCATGCCGCGCACCATCTCGATCGATGGCGAGCTGAAGGCAATGCGCGGGGTCAGGTCCAGCTCTTCGAACAGGCTGACGAAATAGGTCCGGCTCGGCTGCACGTCCAAAAGAATCATCGGCTCCAGGCACAGGTCCCGCAGTGAGACTTGTGCCTGCTGGGCAAAACGGTGATCGGCCGGCAGCAGCGCGTAAGGCCGTTGCGCCGGCATCAAGGGTTCGGTTGCGATGGTGCCGTCGAGATCGTGCTCATAGAGGATCGCCAGATCGAAGGCGCCGGAGGTCAGGCCCTGCACCAGTTCTTGCTGCTCGCCGTCGCGGATGCGGATTTCCACTCCCGGGTACAACGCCGAAAACCCGGCGATCAATTGCGGCAGGTACAGCGGCGCGACGGTTTCGAAGCAGCCGATATCGATCTGCCCGGACACCACATCGTTGTCGGCCAGGGCGTTCTGCTCGAACTCCTTGGCCATGCGCAGCAGTTCCTGGGCCTTGCGGTAGAAGCGTGCACCGCTGGGTGTCAATGACACGCCCTGGGCGTGATGGCGAATTAACAGTTGCACGCCGAAGCTGTCTTCCAGCCCTTTGATGGCCGTGGAGATCGACGGCTGGGCGATGTACAGCTTGCGCGAGGCCTCGGCGACACTGCCGCACTCGACGGTGGTGATGAAGTATTTCAGTTGACGCAGATTGTAGGCAGCCACAGCAAACCTCGGGGGAGAACGAATCAGGCATCCAGGCAATTTGCGCGCCACCCCTATCCGCTCGGGTAGCGATTTGTTGTGGTTGAACAATAACCACATGCTGCGCCAGAAGGGAGATTGGCTACGTAGTTTTTTCTTGGCCTGCGAACACATTTTTACTGGTTTTCCACCGCTCGGGCCTGAGCGACTATCCAATACACAAGAATGTCCTCTGGAGCATCCGAACGTGTTCGAGCTTGAGTATTGGCAACGTAAAGCCGCTTCCCTGCGGTTTCCCGACCAGGCTGTAATCGACGGCCAGCGCCGAGCGGCACAATCGGGGCAGACTTTCGCCGCGATCAACCCCGCCACCGGGCAATGCCTGGCCAATGTCGCGGCCTGTGGCGAGGAAGATGTGAATGCGGCGGTGCGCAATGCGCGGCAAGTGTTTGAAGCCGGCACCTGGTCGGCACGTTCGCCGACCGAACGTAAACAAGTGCTATTGCGTCTGGCCGACCTGATCCTCGAAAACCGTGAAGAACTGGCGCTGCTCGATTCGCTGAACATGGGCAAGCCCGTCACGGACGCCTACAACATCGATGTGCCGGGTGCCGCCGGGGTGTTCCGCTGGTACGCCGAGAGCCTCGACAAACTCTACGATCAGGTCGCACCGAGTGCGCAGAACGTGCTGGCGACCATCACCCGCGAAGCCCTCGGCGTGGTCGCTGCCGTGGTGCCGTGGAATTTTCCGCTGGACATGGCCGCATGGAAACTCGCCCCGGCCCTGGCCGCTGGTAACTCGGTGATTCTCAAACCGGCCGAGCAGTCGCCGTTTTCGGCCTTGCGTCTGGCGGAGCTGGCGCTTGAGGCTGGTGTGCCTGCGGGTGTGTTGAACGTACTGCCGGGCCTGGGCGAGCAAACCGGCAAGGCCCTCGGCCTGCACCCGGACGTCGATTGCCTGGTGTTCACCGGCTCCACTGAGGTCGGCAAATATTTCATGCAGTACTCAGCCCAGTCGAACCTGAAACAGGTGTGGCTGGAGTGCGGCGGCAAGAGCGCGAACCTGGTGTTCGCCGATTGTCAGGACCTGGATCTGGCTGCCGAAAAAGCCGCGTTCGGCATCTTTTTCAATCAGGGCGAAGTCTGCTCGGCCAACTCGCGGTTGCTGGTGCAGCGCTCGATTCATGACGCGTTCGTCGAACGCCTCAAGGCCCAGGCTGAACGCTGGTTGCCGGGCGATCCGCTGGACCCGTCGAGCGCTGCCGGTGCCATCGTCGACAGCCGTCAGACCGCGCACATCATGAAGTTCATCCAACAGGCCGAGCAGCAAGGTGCGACCAAGGTTTGTGGTGGTCGGCAATCGATCTTCAATGGCTCCGACAACTTCATCCAGCCGACTATCTTTACCGGCGTGACGCCGGACATGCCGCTGTTTCGCGACGAAGTATTCGGCCCGGTTCTGGCTGTCACGGCGTTCGACGACGAAGCCCATGCATTGCAATTGGCCAACGACAGCGTCTACGGTCTGGCGGCTTCGCTGTGGACCGACGACCTCAACCGTGCCCACCGCGTGGCGCGACAATTGCGAGCGGGCACGGTGTCGGTCAACAGCGTCGATGCACTGGACGTGACCGTACCCTTTGGCGGCGGCAAGCAGTCCGGTTTCGGCCGCGACCTGTCCCTGCATTCATTCGATAAATACACCCAGTTGAAGACCACCTGGTTTCAATTGCGCTGATAACAAAACGGAGAACTGGCGATGACCACACCACGTGAAACCCGCGACTACCAGGCCGCCGACGCTGCGCACCACATCCATGCGTTCGTCGATCAGAAAGCCCTCAACGACGAGGGGCCACGGGTGATGGTCCGTGGCGAACGCCTGCACCTGTGGGACAACGATGGCCGCCGTTACCTCGACGGCATGTCCGGGCTGTGGTGCACCAACCTCGGTTACGGGCGCAAGGACCTGGCGGCTGCGGCTAGTCAGCAACTGGAGCAGCTGCCGTACTACAACATGTTTTTCCACACCACCCACCCGCAGGTGATCGAGCTCTCCGAGCTGCTGTTCAGCCTGCTGCCGGGTCACTACAGCCACGCGATCTACACCAACTCCGGCTCCGAGGCCAACGAGGTGTTGATCCGCACGGTGCGTCGCTACTGGCAGGTGCTCGGCAAGCCCGAGAAGAAGATCATGATCGGCCGCTGGAACGGTTACCACGGTTCGACCCTGGCCGCGACGGCGCTGGGCGGGATGAAATTCATGCACGAAATGGGCGGCATGATTCCGGACATCGAGCACATCGACGAGCCGTACTTCTTCGCTCACGAAGGCAACCTGACGCCAGCCGAATTCGGCCTGCGCGCGGCCCAGCAACTGGAAGCGAAGATTCTCGAGCTGGGTGCGGACAAGGTCGCAGGCTTCATTGCCGAACCCTTCCAGGGTGCCGGCGGGATGATCTTTCCGCCGGAAAGTTACTGGCCGGAAATCCAGCGCATCTGCCGCAAGTACGATGTGCTGCTGTGTGCCGATGAAGTGATCGGCGGCTTCGGTCGTACCGGCGAATGGTTCGCCCACGAGTACTTCGGTTTCGAGCCGGACACCCTGTCCATCGCCAAGGGCCTGACCTCGGGCTATATCCCCATGGGCGGCTTGATCCTGTCGAAGAAAATGGCCTCGGTGCTGGTGGAGCAGGGCGGTGTGTTTGCCCACGGCCTGACCTATTCCGGGCACCCGGTGGCGGCGGCGGTGGCGATTGCCAACCTCAAGGCCCTGCGCGATGAAGGCGTGGTGACGCGGGTCAAGGACGACATCGGCCCGTACCTGCAACAGTGCCTGCGCGAAGTGTTCGGCAAGCACCCGCTGGTGGGCGATATCCAGGGCACCGGCATGGTTGCGGCGCTGCAACTGGCCGAAGACAAATCCACGCGCAAGCGCTTCGCCAATGAGAACGACATCGCCTGGCGTTGCCGTACGATTGGTTTCGAGGAGGGGGTAATCATTCGTTCGACCTTGGGCCGGATGATCATGGCGCCGGCGTTGATTGCCAGCCGAGAAGAGATTGACGAACTGATCGCCAAGACCTTGAAAGCGGTGGATCGAACGGCGCAGGAATACGGCCGGCTCTGATCGTGTAGCGTTCTTTCTGGCCTCTTCGCGAGCAAGCCCGCTCCCACATTTGGTCGGTGTCGTACACAGATTTTGTGTCCGGCATCAATCCAGTGTGGGAGCGGGCTTGCTCGCGAATGCTATGGCCCATTCAACATAATTCCAGCACCTTGCACCCACCCCGTGCATCCCCACCCACGACGCCCTTTCGCAGTGCGCGCTAACGAGTTTTTTCATCACTCGCATCCACATATTTCCTCATTTTCCTAATCCCGCCCTTGAGCCAACATCGATCTCGCCAGCCCGCTGAATGCTGCCCGCCGAAGGGTCCCTCAGAGACCACAGGTTGCAGCCGATTCAGGGCTCGCCGTACTGCCCATGACAAAACTAAATCAACAGCTTTGGGAGTGCTCCATGATCAAGTCCTTGCTTACGCGCGTTGTCCATCCACTGGCGGTCACCGCCATCGCCGCGACGGTCGCCACCAGCGCCCAGGCCGGCACCCTGTCCATCGGCCATACCACCTGGGTCGGCTACGGTACCCTGTACCTGGCCCAGGACCTGGGCTACTTCAAGGAAAACGGTTTGACCGTCGAATTGCCGGTGGTCGAAGAGGCGGCGATGTACATGGCCGCACAAGCGTCCGGCGAATTGTCCGGCTCGGCGTCGACCATCGACGAGGTGCTCAAGTACCGTCCGCAATTCTGCTTCAAGGCCGTGGCCGCGCTGGACGACAGCCATGGTGGCGACGGCGTGCTGGTAGGCAAGGACGTCAAGAGCCTGCAGGAGCTCAAAGGCAAGGCCGTGGCGGTCAACGAAGGGTCGACCTCGCAGTTCTGGTTGTCGTATCTGCTGAAAAAGAACGGCATGAAAATGAGCGACATCACCGTGCAGAACATGACGGCCGACGATGCCGCCACCGCGTTCATCGCCGGTCGCGTACCCGCCGCCGTGACCTGGGAACCGCACCTGTCGATGGTGCGCGACAAGCAGCAAGGCAAGGTGCTGGTCGACAGCAGCAGCACGCCGGGGGTGATCGTCGACGTGGTGGCGCTGAACTGCACCGTCATCGAGAAACAGCCGGAAGACGTCAAGGCACTGGTGGCCGGTTTGTACAAAGCCGTGCAGTACACCAAGGATCATCCGCAGGAAGCCTACAAGATCATGGCCAAGGGTGTCGGCGGTTACCTGGCCGATCCGAAGGAGCTCGAAGCGGCCGCCCAGGGCGTGCGTTTCTACGATCAGGCCATGAGCGAAAAACTGCTGGGCGCGCCGGGCAAGCCGGGTGACAGCGCACCGCTGATCAAACTGGCCAACGAGACCGCCAGCGAGCTGCAAGGCAAACCCTACAACGTCAGCAATGACGACCTGATCGACAACCGCTTCGTCACCCCGCTCTAGGAGGCTGCATGTTCAAGCGCAATTCGTGGCTGAGCCGCTGCATCACGCCCAAGACCGGGTTGCCGGTCTCGGTGATCTGGAGCGCGAGCGGCCTGGCCTGGGTGCTGTTGGTCGGCCTTTGGGCCGGGTTGTCCTACGGCGGTGTGGTGCCGGGCATGTTCCTGCCGACGCCGGGCGCGGTGGTCGAGGCCGCCGTGCGCCTGGGTCGCGACGGCACCCTCGGCCAGCATGTGTGGGCCAGCGTCGAAGTGGTGATGGTCGGCTTCATCGTGTCGTCCCTGGTGGCGGTGCCGCTGGGGCTGTTGATGGGCAGCTTCCGCATCGTCCAGGCGTTCCTGGAACCGATGGTCAACTTCATTCGCTACCTGCCGGTGACTTCGTTCGTACCGCTGTTCATCCTGTGGATCGGCATCGGCCTGGAGCAGCGGGTCTCGGTGATCATTTTCGGCGTGTTCTTCCAGCAACTGGTGATGATCGCGGACGTGTCCAAAGGCATCTCCAAGGACCTGATCAACGCCTCCTACACCCTCGGTTCCAATCGTCGCGATGCGGTGCTGCATGTGATCGCCCCGGCTTCGCTGCCAGGCGTGCTCGACACCCTGCGGGTGACCATGGGCTGGGCCTGGACTTACCTGGTGGTGGCTGAACTGGTCGCCGCCTCCAGTGGCCTGGGTTACCTGAGCCTCAAGGCCATGCGCGGCTTCCAGGTGGATGTGATTTTCCTCGCCATCGCGATCATCGGCCTGCTGGGCCTGGTCACCGATCAACTGTTCCGTTTCCTACGTCTGAGGATTACCGCATGGGCTCAGTAACCGCCGCCACTCATCGTTTTGTCGCCCCTCAGGCTGCCCCGGTGAACGCGCCTCGGCTGCAGGTGGACAAGGTCAGCCTGCGTTACAAGAAGCCGGATGGCGGGACCTTTACCGCGTTGGAAGAAGTGTCGTTTGAGGTGCCGGACCAGCAATTTGCCGTACTGGTGGGACCCTCGGGTTGCGGTAAATCGAGCCTGCTGTACCTCACCGCCGGCCTGGCGGAACCGACGTCGGGGGAGATCTACGTCGGCGGCCAACAGGTGGAAGGCCCCGGCGCGGATCGCGGCATGGTGTTCCAGAGCTACACGCTGTTCCCGTGGCTGACCGTGCGGCAGAACGTCGAGTTCGGCCTCAAGCGGCGTGGCATGCCGGCGGCGCAGCGCAAGGATATTGTCGACTACTACGTCAATGAAGTGGGCCTGAGCGGCTTTGCCGACAACTACGCCAAGCAGTTGTCCGGCGGGATGATGCAGCGCGTCGCCATCGCCCGCGCCTTGGCCAACGACCCGCAGATCCTGCTGATGGACGAACCCTTCGGGGCCCTCGACAGCCAGACGCGCCTGCAAATGCAGCAGTTGTTGCTGCGGGTGTGGGGCAACAGCAAGAAGACCGTGTTGTTCGTGACCCACGACATCGACGAGGCGATTCTGCTCGGCGACCGGGTCTACGTCATGGGCGCCAGGCCGGGGCGGATCAAACAGATCCTCGATGTGCCGATCGAACGTCCGCGCAACCTGGACATGGTCATGGAGCGCTCATTCATCGAGATGAAGCGCGAGATCTTCGGGCTGCTGCATGATGATCTGGAGGAGGTGCATTAAACCTGATTCGAGCCGATGCACCATCCCTGTGGGAGCGAGCTTGCTCGCGATAGCGATTTGTCATTCAACAATGATGTCGACTGACACGACGCCATCGCGAGCAAGCTCGCTCCCACAGGTTTTGTGTTGGTTCGGGGTCAGGGCGTAGCGGGCAACAGGAACCGCGCGATCACCGGCAAGTGATCGGAGATGCGCAACGTATCGTCCTGCCGCACCATGGCCTCCACCCGTTTGATCCGCGGACTGTAGAACAGGTAGTCGACGGTCCGGTCCGGGCCGTTCAGCCCGGGGTCGTTCGGGTAGTGGGTCAGCCAGCGCTCGCGGTCGATCCCGCTGGCTTCGTTGTTGGTCGGGATCATCGGGTACTTGTCCCACAGCAGGTGCAACGGGCTGTCGGCGGAGTAGGGGGCGCGTTGCGCATCGGACAGGCGTCGATACTGACCCAGGGGCAGCAGGTTGAAATCCCCGCCGATCAACCACGGCGTGCCACGGCTTTCGAGTTTATCGAGGGTCCTGGCCACGGAGTTCACCTGGTTTTGCAAGGTGTTGTCGGCTTGGGTCGCACGCTCCAGATGGGTATTGAGCACCGCCATCTGCCCACCGTCACTCAACGGCAAGTAACTCACCAGCAAGGCGTTTCTGGGGTTGAATTGGCGGCTGAGCGGATTGCCCGAGACAACGGGCAGTTGCAGGCGTTGGGCATGTTCGATCCGGTAACGGCTCAGGGTTGCCAGTTGCCGGCCGACGCTGCCGAAAATATGCGGGTCCGGTACGAAGTCGGCCTTCCAGTCGAAAGCGCTGACGTTGCAGGGGTACAAATCGGCGAGCCGTTCCTGCAGCAGTTTGAACTGGTGCTGGTAATCGCTCGCCTTGGCGCCGTCGTCCAGCTCCTGCAACAGCACGATGTCCGGTTGTTCGTCGCGAATCACCCGCGCCACTTCGTCGAGGCTGAAGGCCATGTCTTCCGCTGTGGGGCGTTCGTCGGTACCGGCGGCCAGGTCATTCCAGAACACGTAACGCTTGCCGGCCAGGAACTGGACGTTCCAGGTCATCACTTTCAGTGCCTGCCCGGGAACCAGGGTGGGTGCCTGGGGACTGCAACTGACGGGCAACTCTTCTTTGGCGTCGGGGCGCCAGGTCAGGCTGTAGATCATCACCGCAATCAGGCCGATCACGATCAGCAGGCCCAGCAGGGTGTGGCGCAGTAGACGGGTCATGGCTCGGCTTATTGGCGTTGCAAAATTGTTCCCGAGCATACCCGAGAGCGATGGGCGCACCCAAGGTCAGAGCGAGTTGTCATTGCTCTCAGGCAACGGGTTGATCAGCATGAACAGACGGAACAACACCACGCTGGTGAACAGCTGCAGGAAACTGTGTGCGCTGTCGATCAGCAGCGAGATCACCGGGTTCTGCGGTTCGGGGTACACCGCCAGGGTCGCCCCCTTGAGCAGCCACAGCGGGCCCATCACACACAGAATGCACAGCAGGATGCGCAGGAAGTGACCTTGGGTCATGCGCAGGCTTTCCTTCATGGCCGCCAGCGGCGCCATGCCGCGCAACACCAGCAGATATTCGCCAAACGCCAGGGTCACCATCAGATAGATACCCGGCAGGAAATACAGCGACAGGCCCAGCAGAATCAGCACGGTATTGAGCGCCGTCAGCAGGGCGAAGCGTGGCCACAGGCTCGCCGCCATCGCCAGCAGGTCGCGGTTGCGCGGTGATTCGCCCCGGCTGCGGGCGTCGAGAAACAGAATCAGCGCGGCGGTGTACAGCGGGTACACCAGCAAGCCGACAATCACGCTGATGCCGGGGAAGCTGTCCGGCTCCGTGGAGTGGTCGACCACTTGTTGCAGCAGCGCCTCAAAAATGACCAGCGGCAGGCACAGCTGCACGATCTGGCCCAGATTGCGCTTGAAGAAATACAGGGAGTCACGCAGCACATCTAACGGATTCATCGGTTGGTATCGCAGGTTGAAAGCAGTGGTCCACTTTAACCGATCAAGTGCCGGGAGACGCAAACGTAAACGTTCAGTAAAGGTCATTGAAACAGTTTGTTTCAGCCTCCATTAAGGTCGGGCACCTTATCCTCATTGGATAAAGGCAACGATTTTCCCGGCAATCTACGAGGTCGCCATGAACAACGAAGAACAAACCCTGATCGATGGACTGTTTTCCCGGCTGCAACAGGCCGAAACGGACTCAGCCCCGCGCGACGCCCAGGCCGAGGCGCGGATCAAGGAACACCTGACGCGCCAGCCTGCGGCAGGATATTTCATGACCCAGGCGATTCTGGTGCAAGAGGCAGCGATCAAGAGCCTCGATGAGCAGAACCAGCAACTGACCCGGCAAGTCCAGCAATTGCAGGCCGAACTGCAACAGGCCAAGGCCCTGGCGACCCCGGCTCCAGCGTCGAGCGACGGTGGCTTTTTGTCGAGTATCTTTGGCGGCGCTTCCCGTGATCCACAACCGGCACCGACCCAGAGCTCGGCGCCATCGAGCGGTGGCTGGCGTGAACCGGGGCGCTCGTCGTTCGGTTCGCAAGCGCCACAGCAGAACTTCGGTGCCCCGCCACAGAATTTTTCACAACAGGGCTATGCCCCGCAGCAGCAAGCACCGGCAGCGGCCGGCAGCAGTTTCCTCGGTGGTGCGCTGAAAACTGCCGCTGGCGTGGCGGGTGGCGTGATGCTGGCCCAAGGCATCAGCAGCCTGTTCCATCACAATCAGCAACCGGAAGTCGTCGAAGTCATCAAGGAAGAGCCGGCCCAGGTCAATGACCAGGGCAACAATGGCTGGGGTGATGACCAGCGCATGGCCGGCAATGATTCCTGGAGCAATGATCAGGGCGGCTTCAGCGACGCTGACTACAGCGATGACTCGCTCTTTGGCGGCGACGACGATTCCTTCGTCTGACACCCAGTGGCGAGGGAGCTTGCTCCCGTTGGACTGCGTAGCAGGCCCCCTCGGGCTCCAAATCAAGGGGGCTGCTTCGCACCCCAGCGGGAGCAAGCTCCCTCGCCACATAGCCGATTATTCGCGGAACCATCCTCTGGGCTGGCATACTGGGCGACCTTTCGGGCCTGGTGCCTGATTCAGCCTTGAGGAAAGCCGGTGAAAAAAATCGCAGTGTTC
The DNA here is from genome assembly GCF_000282295.1 of Pseudomonas sp. GM33. Classification (NCBI taxonomy): domain Bacteria; kingdom Pseudomonadati; phylum Pseudomonadota; class Gammaproteobacteria; order Pseudomonadales; family Pseudomonadaceae; genus Pseudomonas; species Pseudomonas sp. GM33. Next base: position 28,140 of record NZ_AKJO01000096.1, on the reverse strand, counting down.
GCCGATGTCCAGAACCTCTACTACACCGTGCGTCAGGCTTATGGTTGCCACTTCAACTATGCCGCGCTGTGGGCTGATATCAGCCAGCAGGGCGAGATCGTCGAAGCCTATGCCTACGCCATCGACCGTGGCGACAGCAAACAGCAGCAGTTCCAGCAGATCCTGCGTAACCTCGGTTTCACCGTGAAACTCAAGCCGTTCATCCAGCGCAGCGATGGTTCGGCCAAGGGTGACTGGGACGTGGGCATCACCCTCGACATCATGGATGCCGCCGACCATGTCGACGAGATCGTGCTGGCCTCTGGCGATGGCGATTTCGACATGCTGCTCGAACGCATCATCAGCAAGCATGGCGTGCAAGCCGTGGCCTACGGCGTGCCGGGCCTGACGGCCAACTCGCTGATCCGCGCCGCCAGCCGCTACGTGCCGATCGAAGGCGCGTTGTTGCTCAAGAATTGATTTTTACGGAGTTGAACCAGGTTTGGAACGCATCGCAGTCATCGACTTTGAAACCACCGGGATCTCCCCGAGCAGCAGCTGCCGGGCCACGGAAATTGCCGTGGTGATCCTTGAACAGGGGCGCATCGTCGAGCGTTACCAAAGCCTGATGAACGCCGGCGTGCGCGTCCCGGCTTTCATCGAACAGCTCACCGGCATCAGCAACGCCATGCTGCGCACCGCGCCGTCGGCGGAGCAGGTGATGAACGAAGTGAATGAGTTCGTCGGCACCACACCCTTGCTCGCGCATAACGCGGCGTTCGACCAGAAATTCTGGGACTTCGAACTCGGGCGAATCAAGCGCACCCGCTTGCAGAACTTCGCCTGTTCGCTGCTGTTGGCCCGCCGCCTGATGCCCGCCGCACCGAACCACAAACTCGGCACCCTCACCACGTTTGCCAACCTGCCGCACACCGGCAAGGCCCACCGGGCCATGGCCGATGCCGAGATGGCGGCCAACCTGACGGCGCACCTGGAGGAAGAGTTGCTCCAGAAGCATGGCCTGCGCGAGCTGTCCCATGACTTGCTGTGCAAGTTGCAGAAGGTCCCGGCGGCGAAAGTGGGTGAGCATCTCAAGCGCTATCGCTGATCCCGAATTCACCACAAATCCCCTGTAGGAGCGAGCCTGCTCGCGATGAACCCGAGAACAGCGCGGGGTGTCAGGTTTCCCGCGTTATCGTTGGCGACCATCGCGAGCAGGCTCGCTCCTACAGGTTCTGCGTTCGATCAAGGCTTGCCATTCCCTTCGATATGCCCCAAAGGCACTCGCTTCTCTATCGCACTGGACAACACGATCGACGTCTTGCTGAACCCGAACGTGGCGATCCGGTTGATCAGTTCTTCCAGCTCCGGCATCGAGCCCACCGCGGCCTGCATGATCACGCACGGATCGCCGGTCACCCGATGGCATTCGGTCAATTGCGGGATTTTGATCAGGTCGTCGTAGGCCTTCTGGTTGCCGTGCTGGTTCAGGCGCAATTCGATCACGCACTGGATCGGCAGGCCGAGCTTGGCCATGTCGACCTTCGCCTGATAGCCGGTGATCACGCCGTTGGCTTCGAGCTTGGCCACGCGCTCGGCCACCGCCGGGGCGGACAGGTTGACCTTGCGCGCCAGGTCGGCGTAGGACGCGCGACCGTTTTCCAGCAGGGCGCTGAGCAGCATGCGGTCGTATTTGTCCATGGGGCGACTCCTGAAAATGCTCGACTTTCGAAAACACGGTTTATAGCGCTGAACTCCGTGTTTTGAAAAGTGTACTGGCTCTTTAAACAGGTTTTGTAACTTATTTTCCGTCGCCAGCCTTTCTAGAATAGCCGTTCACTTGTCCTTGCCTGTGAGCTGCCCCCATGTCCGGCCTTCGTCGCTTTCCCTTACCTTTGATCGCTGCCTTTTTCGCCTTGTACGTGATTTGGGGCTCGACTTACCTGGTGATCCGTATCGGCGTGGAGTATTGGCCACCGCTGCTGCTCGCCGGCATCCGTTTCGTCATTGCCGGGACCTTGATGTACGCCTTCCTGCGCTGGCGCGGGGCGCCGGCACCGACCTGGGCACAGTGGAAAGCCGCCGGAGTCATCGGGATTTTGCTGCTGGCGTGTGGCAACGGCGCGGTCAGCGTGGCAGAGCACACCGGCGTGGCCTCCGGGGTGGCGGCCTTGGCGGTGGCGACGGTGCCGCTGTTTACCTTGCTGTGCGGATATTTCTGGGGTGCACGTAATACCCGTCTCGAATGGGCCGGGATTGTGCTCGGGCTGATCGGCATTGCCATGCTCAACCTGGGTTCCAACTTGCAATCGAGTCCATTGGGTGCGGCGTTGCTGATCTTTGCGGCGGCGACTTGGGCGTTCGGCTCGGTATGGAGCAAACACTTGCCATTGCCACAAGGGGCAATGGCCAGTGCCGTGGAAATGTTGGTGGGCGGCGTCGTGCTGCTGATCGCCAGCGCGGTGAGCGGTGAGCATCTGCAACAGGTGCCGCCCGTCGAAGGTTGGGCAGCCCTGGCGTACTTGACCGTGTTCGGCTCGATCATCGCCTTCAACGCCTACATGTACCTGTTGAAACACGTGCGCCCGGCGGCGGCTACCAGTTATGCCTACGTCAATCCAGCGGTGGCGGTGTTGCTGGGGATCGTGTTTGTTGGCGAGACCATCGGCATCGAAGAAGCACTGGCGATGGCTGTGATCATCAGCGCCGTGGTGCTGATCGGATTGCCGCAGTGGCGTCGGGCGCCGGTTAAGCCTGTGGTGACGGTGGTACCGACAGAATCCCGAGTGAATTAGGGTAAACTGCGCGGCATTGCATCTTGTTTTGCACACTTGTTTTGAACAACCCGCGCTGAATTTTCCTACGGTATTCCCATGACTTTCGCCACCCTTGGCCTGATCGAACCCTTGCTGCGCTCCCTCGAGACGCTCGGCTACCAGACTCCGACGCCGGTTCAGGCGCAAGCCATTCCAGCGGTGCTGGCCGGTCGCGACCTGATGGCCGCCGCCCAGACCGGCACCGGCAAGACCGCCGGTTTTGCGCTGCCACTCCTGCAGTTGCTGGCCATGGAAGGGCCGAAAGTCACCGCCAACTCGGTCCGCGCGCTGATCCTGGTACCGACTCGCGAGCTGGCCGAGCAAGTTCACGAGGCCGTGCGCCAGTACGCCGAAAATCTGCCGCTGCGTACTTACGCGGTGTATGGCGGCGTCAGCATCAACCCGCAAATGATGAAGCTGCGCAGCGGTGTCGATCTGTTGGTGGCGACCCCGGGCCGCTTGCTCGACCTGTTCCGCCAGAATGCTTTGAAGTTCAACCAGCTGCAAACCCTGGTGCTGGACGAAGCCGACCGCATGCTCGACCTGGGGTTTTCCGAGGAGCTGGCGAACATTTACCGCGCGCTGCCGAAGAAGCGTCAGACGCTGCTGTTCTCCGCGACCTTCTCCGATGACATACGCCTGCTGGCCGGGCAGATGCTCAACGACCCGCTGAGTATCGAAGTCAGCCCGCGCAACGTGGCGGCCAATACGGTCAAGCAATGGATCGTGACCGTGGACAAGAAGCGCAAGCCGGAGCTGTTTGTGCACCTGATGCGCAAGGGCAAGTGGAAGCAGGTACTGGTGTTCGCCAAGACCCGCAACGGCGTGGATGCGCTGGTAGAAAAACTCCAGGGGCTGGGCATCAACGCCGACGGCATCCACGGCGACAAACCCCAGGCTACCCGTCAGCGCGCACTGGATCGTTTCAAGGCGAGTGAAGTGCAGATCCTGGTCGCTACCGACGTGGCGGCCCGTGGCCTGGACATCGAAGACCTGCCGCTGGTGGTCAACTTCGACCTGCCAATCGTCGCCGAGGATTACATCCACCGCATCGGTCGTACTGGCCGCGCGGGCTCGACCGGCGAGGCGATTTCCCTGGTGTGCGCCGATGAAGTGAATCTGCTGTCGGCGATCGAGATGCTGACCCGCCAGACGCTGAAGCGTCAGAATGAGCCGGACTTCGAACCGGAGCACCGCGTACCGGACACCGATGCCAGCGGTCAGGTGATCAAGAAGCCGAAGAAACCGAAGAAGCCCAAGGCTTCCGGCGGTGGTGGTGGCAAACGCAATCTTGGCAAGTGGGTGGATAGCGGAGAGGTTGCGCCGGCGGAGCCTTCGATCAAGCCGGTGCGCAAGGTGCCGGTGTTCAATACCGGGCCGCGTAAGCGTAAGCCTTGATTACACGCAACGCCTGTTAGGCCGCCTTCGCGAGCAAGCCCGCTCCCACACTGGATTTGTGTCGTGCACAAGTCCCCTGTGGGAGCGGGCTTGCTCGCGAAGGGCGCGCCTCGGTCTTCAAGCCTGGCGCTTCAGCCACTCCACCATCCCCAACCCAGCCGCTCGCCCACTGGCAAAACACGCAGTCAGCAGATAACCGCCCGTCGGCGCTTCCCAATCAAGCATTTCCCCGGCGCAAAACACGCCCGGCATTTGCTTGAGCATCAAGCGCTCATCCATCGCCTCGAACAACACACCGCCCGCGCTGCTGATGGCCTCGTCCAGCGGACGGGTTTTCACCAGTGTCAGGGGCAATGCCTTGATCGCCTTGGCCAGCAAGGCCATATCGGCAAAGCAATCGGCGCTGGTCAGTTCACGCAACAGCGCCGCTTTCACCCCATCGATGCCCAACTGACTGTGCAGATGCTTGGCCATCGAGCGTGAACCTCGTGGTTTGCTCAACGCCGCCAGAACTTTATCCACAGGCCGGCCCGGCAGCAGGTCCAGATGAATCGTTGCCGAACCTTGCTGGTTGATTGCCTCGCGGATCGGTGCCGACAGGGCGTAGATCAAACTGCCCTCGATCCCGGTGGCAGTGATCACACATTCGCCGAGCCGGGGCACATCATCATTGAGACCGATGGCGATATTTTTCAGCGGCGCGCCGGCGAATTTGCTGACCATCAATTCGCTCCAGGCCTGCACCTCGAAGCCGCAATTGCTCGGTTGCAACGGCGCCAGTCCTACGCCGTGCTGCTCCAGTGCCAGCATCCAGGCGCCGTCCGAGCCCAGCCGTGACCAACTGCCGCCACCGAGGGCGAGCAGGGTGGCATTGGCTTGCACGGTTTTTTCGCCGTCCGGGCTGTCGATGCGCAAACCGCCATGCTCGTCCCAGCCGAGCCAGCGGTGGCGGGTGTGGATAACTACGCCGCTGTCGCGCAGGCGCTTGAGCCAGGCGCGCAGAAGCGGAGCGGCTTTCATGTCGGTGGGGAACACCCGGCCGGAGCTGCCGATAAAGGTTTCGATGCCCAGGTTGTGAATCCACTGGCACAACGCATCGGCACCGAAGCCGCGCAACAGTGGGGCGATTTGCGGGGCGCGTTCGGCGTAGCGCGAGAGAAACGCCGGGTAGGCTTCGGAGTGAGTGATGTTCATGCCGCCGACACCGGCCAGAAGGAATTTTCGCCCGACCGAAGGCATGCCGTCGTACAGGTCGACCTTGATCCCGGCCTGACTCAGCACTTCAGCTGCCATCAAACCGGCAGGACCGCCGCCGATGATGGCGACGCGGGAAGGGGAGGCGGTTGAGGGCTGGGTCATGATGAGAGCTGCGGCCTGGCTGGATAAGCCGCGCATTCTAGCAGCCCAAATCCCTGTGGGAGCGGGCTTGCTCGCGAAAACGGAGTGTCAGATACATAGGCGTTGAGCGTGCCGACGCCTTCGCGAGCAAGCCCGCTCCCACATTTGAACTGTGGTGGTTGCAGCGGGTGGTTAAAAAATAATCACCGTTCTGTACCCTATACGCCGTGTGGGCTGCAGACCCTTTCACTCAGGTTATCCACAGGCAGTTCCACAGGCAATGTGGGTAAAGCATCCACAACTCAGTGACAGCCTGATGACTGCCAGACGCGCTGCGCGCTGTGATGGAGGATGCCGTGGCGGCGGGCCAGGGCCTGGCGGTCCTTGCTGTAGCCGCCGCCGATCACCCCGACCACAGGGATGTCCCGGCCCAGGCAATGGCGCATCACGCTTTCATCGCGGGCGGCGACGCCTTCGTCTGTCAGCTTCAGATAACCCAGGGCGTCGTCCTTATGCACATCGACCCCGGCGTCATACAGCACCAGGTCCGGTTGGTAGAGCGGCAGCAGGTAGTTGAGCGCATCGTCCACCACCTTCAGGTAGTCGGCATCGCCCATGCCGTTGGGCAGCGGAATGTCCCAGTCACTTTCGGCTTTGCGTGCAGGAAAGTTCTTTTCGCAGTGCAGGGAAACAGTTACCGCTTCCGGGGTGTGCTGCAGGATTCGTGCGGTCCCGTCGCCCTGATGCACGTCGCAATCGAAGATCAGTACCCGGTTCACCCGACCACTTTCCAGCAGGTAGTGGCTGATCACCGCCAGGTCATTGAAGATGCAGAACCCGGCCGGGTAGTCGTAGTGCGCATGGTGGGTGCCGCCCGCCAGGTGACAGGCCAGGCCATGCTCCATCGCCTGCTCGGCCGCCAGCAGCGAGCCGCCGACTGCGCGCACCGTGCGCCGGGCCAGGGCTTCGCTCCAGGGCAGGCCGAGGCGGCGCTGGTCTTCGCGGGACAATTCGCCACTCATGTAGCGTTCGATATACGAAGGGTCATGGGCGAGGGCGAGAATGTCTGCCGGACACAGATCCGGGCGCAGCAAGTCGACGTCACGGGTCAGGCCGCTGTCCACCAGGTGATCGCGCAGCAGGCGAAACTTGTCCATGGGGAAGCGGTGATCCGCCGGAAACTCGGGACTGTAGTCTTCGTGATAAATCAGCGGCAGTGGCATGGTCATTTCATGTAGGAATGAGAGAAGGATCCTACCAGCGTTGTAGACTGGCGACATTGAAATGGAGGGGCGGGGCACGATGGAGCCAATACTGGAGATTGAAAGCGCTCGGCTGCTGTTGCGCCAGTGGCGCGATGAAGATCTGGCGGACTTTGCGGTGATGTGTGCCGATCCGCAGGTGATGCGCTATTTTCCAGGCACCCTGAGCCGACTGGAAAGCGCATCATTGATCGGGCGAATCCGTGGTCATTTCGCCGAGCATGGTTATGGACTCTGGGCCTTGCAGCGAAAGGACTCTGGCCAGTTCATCGGGTTTACCGGGCTCAATGTGGTCGGATTCGACGCGCCATTCACCCCCGCAACGGAAATCGGCTGGCGCCTGGCCCGCGAGCACTGGGGCCTCGGTTACGCCAGTGAAGCGGCGTGGACCGCTCTGCGCTGCGGGTTCGACCGACTGCCGCTGAAAGAGGTGGTGGCCTTCACGACGCAAACCAACCTGCCGTCAGAAAAAGTCATGCAGGCCATCGGCATGCACCATGACCCGGCGGATGACTTCGAACACCCGCGACTCGAAGCCGATCATCCGTTGCGTCGGCACGTTCTGTATCGCATCAGTCGCGAACAATGGCTGCAAACCTTGCATGGATAAGCTGGCACGGACGTTTACAATGGCCCCATGCTGGCCCGGGCCGGAAACTGAATCGACCGTTGCAGCCAAGACTGCGCGGCAATGTTTTGCGTGAGGAGAGTCTGAATGAGCCAAGTGTTGGAAGATCTGGTCGACTTGCTGACCCTGGAACCGATCGAGGAAAACCTGTTCCGCGGCCGTAGCCAGGACCTGGGTTTTCGTCAGCTGTTCGGTGGCCAGGTACTCGGCCAGTCGCTGTCGGCGGCGAGTCAGACGGTAGAAGAGGCGCGCCATGTGCATTCGATGCACGGCTATTTCCTGCGTCCGGGTGATGCCGGTTTGCCGGTGGTGTATCAGGTTGACCGGGTGCGTGATGGCGGCAGTTTCAGCACGCGCCGGGTGACGGCGATCCAGAAGGGCCATCCGATCTTCACGTGCAGCGCGTCGTTTCAGTACGACGAGGAAGGATTTGAGCACCAGAGCAAAATGCCGGTTGTGGTTGGCCCGGAAAATCTGCCTTCGGAGCTGGAACTGACCCAGCAGCGCGCGCACCTGATTCCCGAGAAAATGCGCGAAAAGCTGTTGTGCCCCAAGCCGATCGAATTCCGCCCGGTGACTGAAAAAGATCCCTACAACCCGTTGCCGTCCGATCCGGTCAAGTACGTCTGGTTCCGCGCCGACGGGGCCTTGGCCGATTCGCCGGCGCTGCATAAATACCTGCTGGCCTATGCATCGGATTTCGGCTTGCTGGTCACCTCGATGCAGCCCCACGGCAAATCGGTCTGGCACAAGGACATGCAAGTCGCCAGCCTCGATCACGCACTGTGGTTCCACCAGAATCTGCGTGCCGATGACTGGCTGCTCTACGCGATGGACAGCCCGTGGGCCGGCAACTCGCGCGGATTCTCCCGAGGCAGTGTGTTCAACCGCGCCGGGCAACTGGTGGCCTCGGTCACCCAGGAAGGCTTGATCCGTCACCGCAAGGATTGGGCGTGAGCCTGGCCGACGTGCGTCACTGGGTGTTCGACATGGACGGCACCCTGACCGTGGCCGTGCACGACTTTGCGGCGATTCGCGTAGCCCTGGCGATTCCTGCCGAAGCCGACATCCTGACTCACCTCGCCGCATTGCCGGCCGATGAAGCCGCTGCCAAGCATGCGTGGCTGCTGGAGCACGAGCGGGACCTGGCCCTCGGTTCGAAACCGGCGCCGGGCGCAGTGGAGTTGGTGCGCGAGCTGGCCGGGCGTGGTTATCGCCTGGGCATTCTCACGCGCAATGCCCGGGAGCTGGCGCATGTCACGCTGGAGGCCATTGGCCTGGCCGACTGCTTTGCGGTCGAGGACGTGCTGGGGCGTGATGAAGCACCGCCGAAGCCGCATCCGGGCGGGCTGCTGAAACTGGCCGAAGCGTGGAAGGTGCCGGCAAGCGAGATGGTGATGGTCGGTGATTACCGCTTTGATCTGGATTGCGGACGGGCGGCGGGGGTGCGGACTGTGTTGGTGAACCTGCCGGATAATCCGTGGCCGGAATTGACCGATTGGCATGCGGCGGATTGTGTCGAGTTGCGGCAGATGCTGTCGGCTTGAGTGCCTCGTTGCCTGGTCAACCGCTTTCGCGAGCAGGCTCGCTCCCACATTTGATTTCTGGTGTTCACAAATGATGTGTTCACCGCAAAATCCTTGTGGGGGCGAGCCTGCTCGCGAAGGCGTCAGATCAGGCAGTGCAACGCCTACTGCCCAAACAACGCCTTCTGCCCCTCCGGCGAGGTAAACATCACGTCCCCGTTATGCCCGACTCCGGGTACTTCAATCAGTTGCTGATTCAACCCTTGCGGTTGCAGCCGCTTCAGATAATCAAAGTAAAAACGCCCGCGCGCCAACCGGTACGGCCCTTGCGCCTTGGCCTCACAGCTTTTATCCAGCGCCGGATGATTCGGGTCGGTGTCCTGCTGGCCCAGAAGGTAAACGATGTCACGCTTAAGGTACTTTTCCTGCAGTTGTGCGGGCGTTTGTCCTTCGGCGTAGGCGGGCAAGTCCGCTAGCCCATACTTCCAGCGATTGAATTGCGGGCAACCGGCGTGGCTGAACGCCACGGGCCGGCGCTCATCGAAATAGGCATAGGACGACGGGTTGGCAATCACGTATCGAACCTGTACGCCGGCCGCCTCGAGGGCCGGCTGATCATGACCGAGCAATGCATAGCGCTGAACCACCTGCGCGCCACCGGAGTGACCGGCGATGACAATTTGCTTCACATCCGGAAACTGCTGGCGATCTCCCAGGCGGGCAATGATTTCGTCGAGCGCGGCATAGGAACTCAGCCGAAACGGTGCCGTGGATTCGCCGCCGGCCATCCATTCATTGCCTTGCCAGCGCAAAACCGTGTCGGCCACCGGATGAACCGCTACATCGGTTTCATTGAGAAATTGCGGAGCGATCACCAAGGTCGTTGCGCTTTGCCCGGCCAGTTCGGCCGCGTGCTCACCGCTTTGCAGATAGGTTTGCGCGTTGCGCAAGCGACCGTGGAGGATGATCAGCACCCGTTCGATTTTTGCCGGGGCGGGGCTGATGCCCACCGCGATTTCACCTGATTTCAACAGCAGGCGTCCGGGACTGAGGTCCTTGACCTCATGCTCGGCGGCCTGGGACGTTGCGCAAGTAAACAGAACAACCAACAACCACTTTTTCATTTACAGATTTTTCGTCGCAAAGGTATCGCACTGGCTTACCTGGCCTTGGGCGAAACCGGTTTTGAACCAGCGCACCCGTTGCGCCGACGTACCGTGGGTGAACGAGTCCGGGACTACGCGACCCTGGCCCTGTTGCTGCAAACGATCGTCACCGATGGCGTTCGCTGCGTTCAGTGCTTCTTCGATGTCGCCCGGTTCCAGCCAGTTCAGGCGCTTCTGCGCATTGTTGGCCCAGACACCGGCCAGGCAATCGGCCTGCAGTTCCTGGCGAACCAGTAAACCGCCGTCGCCTTCCATCTGCCGGCCTTGTTGGCGGGCTGCCTGGATTTTTGCGGACACCCCAAGCAGGGTCTGCACATGGTGTCCGACTTCGTGAGCGATGACGTAGGCCTGAGCGAAGTCGCCCGCGGCGGAAAAACGTTGGGACATTTCCTGGAAGAACGCCATGTCCAGGTAGACCTTCTGGTCCGCCGGGCAATAGAACGGCCCGGTGGCCGAGGTCGCCAGACCGCAGGCCGAATTCACGCGGTTGCTGAACAGCACCAGGGTCGGCTCTTTGTATTGACGGCCGGCCTGCTGGAATATCGCGCCCCAGGTGTCTTCGGTGTCGCCGAGGATCGAGCGCACGAACTCCGCGCCTTCGTCATTGGCCGGTGGTGCCTTACGGCTCTGGTTGGTGGCGGGTGCCGATTGCTGGCCCATTTGCCCGGTCAGTTGTCCGAGGATTTGCAGCGGATCCTGGCCGGTGATCCAGCCGATGCCGACGATCAGCAGGATCGCCGTCAGGCTCAGGCCCTTGCCACCGCCGAAGCGCATCCCGCCGCCGCCACTGCCGACATCATCACCACGGGCATCGACCACGTTGTCGCTGCGTCGGCCTTTTTTCCATAGCATGTACGAATCCTCTTCTGTTCCGGGTCACGAGCCGTGCGATGAGTGTTGCTGCCAAGTGGGAGCCGCGCCAGTCCGGTCGTCAGACTGCCGGTTGAGCGACTGGTTCCACATTTTGCTTCGTGGGGCTTCTCTTCTAGAATCAGCCAAATTTTGTTTGGGACATACCATGGCTGGCAGTCAGATCGAACGTGTCTTCAGCGTGCTGGAAAGCCTGACCGGTGAACCGCAGGGTTTGCCGATGCAGACGTTGGCCGAGCAACTGGAAATCCCTAAAAGCGCGACTCATCGTTTGCTCGCTGAACTGATTCGCCTGGGGTACGTGCGGCAGAATCCGGACAACCTGCGCTATCACCTGTCGACCAAGTTGGTAGCCATGGGCTTTCGATACTTGTCCGGCAGCGGCGCGGATATCATCCAGCCGGTGCTCGATCGTCTGGCCGGGGAAACCGGTGAGCTGGTGCGGCTGGGGGTGATCCAGGGGGAACGCCAGGTATGGATCGCCAAGTCCCAGGGTGCCCGGTCCGGTTTGCGCTACGACCCGGACATGGGGCGCGATGCACCTTTGTTCTACACGGCTTCCGGGCACGCATGGCTGGCGTGCATGAGCGATGCCGAGGCGCTGTCTCTGGTCGAGCGGCAAGGGGCGAAATTGCCTCGGGACGTCGGGCCCAATGCACCGCGTTCGAATATTGAACTGCTGGAGCGCTTGCGTCTGGCGCGGGAGCAGGGTTATGCCTGGGTCGAGGAAAGTTCGGCGGTGGGCACCTCGGCGATTGCCGGCGTGGTGCGTCATCCACTGGATGGCCGGGTCATCGGAGTACTCAGTATTGCCGGGCCAAGCGCGCGAATGCCCGGCGCGCGATTGCATGAGTTGGCGCCGACCTTGTTGAAGTACACCGAAGAACTTTCACTGGCGAGCCAGGCATCAGAGTTGTTCAGTTGAACCTGAAGTCTGCTTGAATAAACAGTGTGCGGTATTCGCCCACTTTCTTGAGTCGTAGATTTCATAAAGTGGAACCAGGTTCTAAATTATTCATGTCTCGCCTCAACCCATAAAAGGACTTTGTCTTGACGTCGCCCAGCAGTACCCCGCTTTCCGGCGTCAATCAGCCCTTCAAAGGGATCCTGCTGATCGTTGTCGCGACTTTCCTGTTTTCCAGCCACGACGCCTTTTCCAAATACCTCTCCGGTTTCTATCCCATTGTCATGGTGGTCTGGGCGCGCTACGTGGTTCACACCTTATTGATGGCCGGGATTTTCCTGCCGCAGTCCGGGCTGCGAGTGCTGCGTACCAAGCGGCCATTTCTGCAATTGATCCGGGCATTGTGCCTGCTGGGCACCAGTCTGTTTTTCACCACGGGGCTGATGTACATCCCGTTGGCGGAGGCCACGTCGGTCAACTTCCTGGCGCCGGTGCTGGTGACCGCGCTGTCGGTGCCGTTGCTTGGCGAGCGTGTGACGCGGGGGCAATGGCTGGCGGTGATCTGCGGTTTTATCGGGGTGCTGATCATCGTTCACCCGGGGGGAGATCTATTTACCCCGGCAGTATTGCTACCGTTCTGCTCGGCGCTGTTTTTCTGCTTCTATCAACTGCTGACGCGCAAGCTCAGCGAGATCGACAGCCCGACCACCAGCAACTTTTTCGCGGGCCTGTGCAACACGCTGGTGATGAGCGCGCTGGTGCCGTTCTTCTGGCAGACACCGAACCTGGCGCATGGCGCAATGATGCTGGCGCTGGGGGCCTGCGGGATGACGGCACACCTGTTCCTGACCCAGGCGTTCCGACTCGCCGCACCGGCGCTGCTGGCGCCGTTCAGCTATTGCCAGATCATCTTCGCCGGCCTGCTGGGCTGGCTGCTGTTTTCCCACACGCCGACACTGACCACCGTGCTCGGAATTGCCGTGATCTGTTGCAGCGGATTGGCGGCTGCGTGGCAGCAAAGCCGCCGCTAGGAGGGCCACGATCAGAGACCTGTGGGAGCGAGCCTGCTCGCGAAGACGGATTGTCATTCAACATTGACGTTGGCTGACGTACCGCTTTCGCGAGCAGGCTCGCTCCCACAGGGACTGATGACTTCTTTAGTCGGTGATGGTTGGAATCTTGCGCGGTGCCATGAAGTACATCCAGGTAAGCGCAATGAAGTACATCGCCGGAATCAGCGTGAACAGCACGGTGTAGTTGTTGTTGGTGACGGTCAGGATATGGCCGACCAACTGGGTCATGAACATCCCGCCAATCGCAGCACACATACCGCCGAAGCCGAATACCGTGCTCATCATGTGCTTGGGCGTGTAGTCCATCACCAGGCTCCAGATGTTTGCAGTCCAGGCCTGGTGCGCGCCGATGGCCAGGGAGATGGCGGCTACGGCGACCCACAGATTGCTGGAGCCGGCAGCCATGACCACGCCGATGATGCAGCAGGCGAACAGCAGCATCGACACCAGCCGCGCCTTGATCGGGTTGACGCCGCGACCGATCAGGAACGAGGAGAGGATGCCGCCGCCAACGCTACCGAAGTCGGCAGTGAGGTAGATGATGATCAGCGGGATACCCATCTGGGTGACGTTGATGCCCAGGTTGTATTGCTGATTGAGGAACGGCGGCAGCCAGTACAGGTAGAACCAGAACACCGGCGCGGTCATCGAGTAGGCGAGGGCGAAGGCCCAGGTGCCGCGCATGCGCAGGATCTTCGAGAACGGCACGCGGGTTTGTTCCGGCTCGACTTCTTTCTGGATGTAGTCCAGTTCCGATTGTTTGACGCTCGGATGCTCTTCCGGGTTGAAGTACTTCAAGGCCCAGCACACCAGCCAGATCCCGCCCAGTGCCGACATGCACAGGAACGCGGCCTGCCAGCCCCATGCGTGGAGGATCAGCGGCAGCAACATCGGGGTGAACATCGCACCGACGTTGGTCCCGGCATTGAATATCCCGGTGGCCACGGCACGCTCGCCGGCCGGGAACCACAGGCGGGTGGTTTTCACGCAGGCCGGGTAGTTGGCGGCTTCGGTCAGACCGAGGATGAAACGGCAGACCATGAAGCCGGCCGCCGAAGTGGCCAGGCCATGGGCGCCGGTCGCCAGGCTCCAGAGCAACACGGCGCAGAAAAACACGCGCTTGACGCCGACCCGGTCGATCAGCCGGCCCTGCAGCACGAAACCAATGGCATAGCCGACCTGGAACCAGAAGTTGATGTTGGCGTAATCCATCGCCGTCCAGCTCATTTCCTTGGCCAGGATGGGCTGCATCACACCCAGTGCGGCGCGGTCGATGTAGTTCAGGGTAGTGGCGAAAAACACCAGCGCCAGCATGCCCCAACGGGTTTTGCCGACCGCCATGGCGCCGCGGATCTTGTCGCCGATACCACCGGCAGTGACGCTCATGGCCGGAGCCATGCGTGAGCTTTGGGAAGGAAGCATATGTACCACCCGTTTTTTTGAATTTGTTATTTGGTGTTTTGGACATCGCGGCCGGTGCTGCGAGTCCGGACTCAATGTGGGGTCGATGTTGGGCAGTGGACAAAAAATCGTCAATTCGCCAACCACCATTTTGTTCGATAATCGAACACAAAACTAACCGGATAGTACACTTTGAATTGCTGTGCGAGATCGCCAAGCCAATAATTTACCCAGGACAAACGCTACCCCTGTAGGAGCTGCCGAAGGCTGCGATCTTTTGATTTTGCTATTCAAGATCAAAAGATCGTCCGAACGCGGCCCGAGCCTTCGGCAGCTCCTACAGGGATCGGGCGTGCGATGCCCCCTAACAAGATGGTCCCCATTACCGGGAGTCGAAATATGCAGCATTCCATTGCCACCGTATCCTTGAGCGGTACCCTGCCGGAAAAACTCGAAGCCATTGCCGCCGCCGGGTTCGACGGTGTGGAAATCTTCGAGAACGACCTTCTCTACTACGACGGCAGCCCACGGGAAATTAAACAGATGTGCGCCGATCTCGGGATCGCCATCACCCTGTTTCAACCTTTCCGCGATTTTGAAGGCTGCCGGCGTGATCGGCTGTCGCGCAACCTGGAACGCGCCGAGCGCAAATTCGACTTGATGCAGGAACTGGGCACCGACCTGGTGCTGGTGTGCAGCAACGCCTCGGCCGACTCCATCGGAGATGAACAGATTCTGGTCGACGATCTGCGACTGCTGGCTGAGCATGCCGGGGCCCGTGGTCTACGCATCGGTTACGAAGCGCTGGCCTGGGGCCGGCACGTGAACACGTATCAACAGGTGTGGAACATCGTGCGTCAGGCCGATCATCCAAGCCTTGGCGTGTTGCTGGACAGCTTTCACACCCTGTCGCTCAAGGGCGATCCGAGCGCTATCGCCGAGATTCCCGGCGACAAGATTTTCTTCGTACAAATGGCCGACGCGCCGATCCTGGCCATGGACGTGCTGGAGTGGAGCCGGCATTTTCGCTGCTTCCCGGGCCAGGGGGAGTTCGACTTGCCGGGGTTCCTCGCGCCGATCATCCAGAGCGGCTACACCGGGCCATTGTCGCTGGAAATCTTCAACGACGGCTTCCGCGCCGCGCCGCCACGGGCCAATGCCGCCGACGGCTTGCGTTCGTTGTTGTACCTGGAAGAGAAAACCCGCGAGCGTCTGGCTCAGGAAGCCAAGCCAATGGCCAGCCCTGAGATTCTGTTCGAAACACCCAAGGCCAGCGAGTACAACGGCATCGAATTTCTCGAATTCGCCGTGGATGAAAGCCTCGGCGCCAAGCTCTCCCATTGGCTGGAGCGACTGGGTTTCGTCAAGGCCGGGCAGCATCGCTCCAAGAGCGTCAGCCTGCTGCGTCAGGGCGATATCAACCTGATCCTGAACTCGGAGCCTTACTCATTCGGCCACAGCTTTTTCGAAGCCCACGGCCCTTCGCTGTGCGCGACGGCCGTGCGGGTCAAGGACAGCGCCAGCGCACTGGCCCGCGCCGTAGCCTACAAGGGCCAGCCCTATCGTGGACTGGTCGGCCCCAACGAACTGGAACTGGCGGCGGTGCGTGCGCCGGATGGCAGCCTGATCTATCTGGTGGATCAGCATGCCGATGTTTATGGCACGGACTTCAATCTGTACCCGCAAGCGCCGGTCAGCGGCGGCCTCAAGCGCATTGATCACATGGCCATGGCGCTGCCGGCCGACAGCCTCGACAGTTGGGTGCTGTTCTACAAGAGCCTGCTGGATTTCGAGGCGGACGATGAAGTGGTGCTGCCGGATCCTTATGGTCTGGTGAAGAGCCGTGCCTTGCGTAGCCGCGACAGTTCGATCCGCCTGCCGCTGAACATTTCCGAGAACCGCAACACCGCGATCTCACACGCGCTGTCGAGTTATCGCGGTTCCGGAGTGCATCACATCGCCTTTGATTGTGATGACATCTTTGCCCAGGTCAGCCGTGCAAAAGAGGCGGGCGTGCCGCTGCTGGATATCCCGCTCAACTACTACGATGACCTGGCGGCGCGCTTCGATTTCGACGATGAGTTCCTCAGCGAACTGGCCTACTACAACGTGTTGTACGACCGCGACGCCCAGGGCGGGGAGCTGTTTCACGTGTATACCGAGCCGTTCGAGGGGCGATTCTTCTTTGAAATCATCCAGCGTAAAAACGGATATGCCGGCTATGGCGCGGCCAACGTGGCAGTGCGACTGGCGGCCATGGCCAAATCCCGAAGCGGAGCCATCCGTCAGGCCAAGTTGTAGGAAATTCGTAAACGCGGGATTAAACGTAGGCCGCGCGGCTTCCTTCACCGTGCCGCGCAGCCCATAATCGCCAGCCTGTGCAGTGATGGCCGTGAGCCCGCAATGACAATGACTTCAGAACTCCCCGCAGCCTCCGTAGAACCCGGTACCGAGCCGCGCAAGAGTCGCAAGAACAACCCGGAAAAGACCCGCGAAAACATCCTGCAGGAGGCGATTGTCGAATTCGTCCAGCAGGGGCTTTCCGGGGCCCGCGTCGATGCCATCGCCGAGCGCATCCACACCTCCAAGCGCATGATCTATTACTACTTCGGCAGCAAGGAGCAGCTCTACGTCGAGGTCCTGGAAAAACTCTACGGCGATATCCGCAGCACTGAAAGCCGTTTGCACCTGACCGAACTGGCACCGGTGGAAGCGATTCGGCGGATGGTTGAGTTCACATTCGATCACCACGATCGCAACGTCGATTTCGTGCGCATCGTCAGCATCGAAAACATTCACAACGCCGAGTACGTGAAGCGCTCCGAAGCGATCAGGGCGATGAACAACACCGTTCTCGATTCGCTCGATGTGATCCTGCGTCGGGGTGTTGAAGAGGGCGTATTCCGCGCCGGCCTGGTGCCGCTGGATGTGCATCTGCTGATCAGTTCGTTCTGCTTCTATCGCGTCTCGAACCGCCATACCGTGGGGGAGATTTTCCAGATCGACTTGCCGGATGAGCGCATCAAGCAGCGTCATCGGGAGATGATTTGCGAGTCGGTGCTGCGTTATTTGCAGGCTTGAAAAGATCGCAGCCTTCGGCAGCGTCTACGGATCAATGCGATTGACGTAGGCGCTGCCGAAGGCTGCGATCTGTTGATCTTCAGTCATTCATACCCTGGAAATGCTCAAGCATTCTCTGGGCATCCGGCACCACGCCGCTGAACAACTCGAATGCCTTCACCGCCTGAAACACGGCCATGTTGCCGCCGTCCAGCGTCCGGCAGCCGAGGGCGCGGGCGTTGCGCAGCAGTTCGGTTTCCAGTGGGAAGTAGACGATCTCCGCCACCCACAATTCGGCCCGAAGCAACTCGACCGGCACCGGCATGCCCGGCAGTTTTTTCATGCCCATCGGCGTGGTGTTCACCAGGCCGTCCGCCTGGGTCAAGGCGCTTGGCAGGTCATACCCGGCCATCGCCAGAGCGACACCGAAATGCTGATTGAGGTTGTCGGCCAGATCCTGGGCGCGGCGGATGTCCACGTCAAAAATGCTCAGTTGCTGTACGCCTTCGCTCAACAGGGCGTGGGCCACCGCCGCCCCTGCGCCGCCGGCGCCCATCTGGACGACACGCTCAACGGCAACGCCTTTCAGGCCTCGTCTAAAGCCTTCGGCAAAGCCCAGGCAATCGGTGTTGTGGCCGATGCGCTTGCCATCCTTGAGCACCACCGTGTTGACCGCACCGATACCGCGGGCCTCCGGTGAGAGTTCGTCCAGCAGCGGGATGATTGCCTGCTTGCAGGGAAAGGTGATGTTCAAGCCGGTGAAGTTCATGCGCTCGGCAGCCATCAACAGGTCGGGCAGGGCGTTGCTGTCGAGTTTCAACTGATCAAGGTCAATCAGACGATAGAGGTAGCGCAGCCCTTGGGCATCGCCTTCATGCTCGTGCAGGGCCGGTGTGCGGGAAGCCTGGATGCCGGCGCCGATCAGCCCGGCCAGTACCACGTTGTTCTGAGTCACGGCGATCACCCCTTCAAACGATGACTGAAGTGTTCCAGCGCCAGGCGATAGCCGTGACTGCCGAAACCGGCCATCACCGCCGTGGCAATAGCGGATACGAACGAGTGGTGGCGGAAGGGCTCGCGGGCGTGCACGTTGGACAGGTGGACTTCGATGACCGGCAGTTCGCTGGCGACCAGGGCGTCGCGGATGGCGACCGAGGTGTGAGTCCATGCGGCGGGATTAATGATGATCCCGGCGCAGCGACCGCGTGCCGCGTGAATCCAGTCAAGCAATTCGCCCTCATGGTTGGTCTGGCGAAACTCCACCGCCAGGCCGAACTCTTCGGCGGCACGTGCGCACAGGGCCGAAATGTCTGCCAGGGTTTCGTGGCCGTAAGTCGCCGGTTCACGGGTGCCGAGCAGGTTCAGGTTCGGGCCGTTGAGCACCAGAACGATAGGGGACATCGGAATCTCTCCACTTATTATTGTTGGAATCGGCCAAGTTTCAGCCTGTGGAGATAAATTGTACTAACTAGTTAATTCGGTCAATTGAAGAGAGGGCACACTGGCGGTTTGTGGGCGATGATCGGACACTTTCTGTGTTCAGCGCGGCAAATGCTCCACCAGAAAATCAATGAACGCCCTCAAGCGCAGCGGCACATGCCGACTTTGCGGGTACAGCAGGGTGAATGGTCGCGAGCGCCCGTCATAGGGCTTGAGCACTTCCACCAGCGAGCCGTTGGCCAGTTCCTTTTCCACGATAAAACGATAGGTCTGAAACAACCCAGCCCCGTGTTTGGCCAGCGTCACCCCGCCCAGTACATCATCGGAACAACTGAGGTTGCCCTCGGCCAGAATCTCCCGGGGCACGCCTTCATCGTTGAACAACCAGGCAATGCGCCGGCCGCTGCTGGGCAATTCATACTGAATGCATTCGTGGTGTTCGAGGTCGTCGAGGGTTTGCGGAATGCCGGCCTGTTTCAGGTAGTCGGGGCTAGCGATCAGCACCAGGGCGGCATCTTCCAACTGGCGGGCGATCAGGCCGGAATCCGGGATGGCTCGCACGCGAATCGCCATGTCGTAGCCTTCGCCGACGAAATCGATGTTGCGATTGCTGATATGCGACTCGACTTTCACCGCGGGATAGCGCGCCCGGAATTCGGGCAGCAGCGGCAGGATTCGATGATGCGCGTAGGTGGTCGGAATACTGATGCGCAAAGTACCGGACGGCACTTGCTGCTGGCCCATGACCTCGCGTTGGGCCTCGACCAGTTGCGCAAGGGCCTGGCGACATTCTTCGTAATAACGGCGACCACTGTCGGTGAGCTTCACGCTACGCGTGGTGCGTGCGAAAAGGCGCACACCCAGGCGTTCTTCCATGCGCGACACCGATCGGCTCACGGCAGCGGGCGTGACACCTGCCACCAGCGCCGCGGCAGTAAAACTGCCAGCCTCGGCGGCCAGGCAAAACAGCTCAATGCTGCCCAACTGTAGATCGTCGAATTGTCGCTGCATAATTGATTACACCGGGGATCAGATGAAGTATCCGATCCAGTATTTATCAGTCTCCCGTGCACGAATACAAAAAAACCGTCACGAGGACGGCTTTTTTGTGGTGGCAGATGCCATCAACGCCGGGTCAACATCACCCCGGATTCCATGTGATGGGTCCACGGAAACTGGTCGAACATCGCACACCGGCTGATGCGGTGGGTGTCGTGCAGTTGGGCGATGTTGGCTGCCAGAGTCTCCGGATTGCAGGAGATGTACAGGATGTTATCGAAGCGCCGGGTCAGTTCGCAGGTGTCCGGGTCCATGCCGGCGCGGGGCGGATCGACGAACACGCTGCCGAACTCGTAGCTCTTGAGGTCAATGCCGTGCAGGCGGCGGAACGGACGCACTTCGTTCAGGGCTTCGGTCAGCTCTTCGGCGGACAAGCGCACCAGGGTGACGTTATCCACCGCGTTTTCGCTGAGATTGCTCAGCGCCGCGTTGACCGAGGTCTTGCTGATTTCGGTGGCCAGCACTTTGCGTACGCGGGTGGCGAGCGGCAGGGTGAAGTTGCCGTTGCCGCAATACAGCTCCAGCAAATCTTCGGAGCGATCCCCGAGCGCATCGTATGCCCAGTTGAGCATCTTCTGGTTCACCGTACCGTTGGGCTGGGTGAACGCGCCTTCCGGCTGGCGGTAGCTGAAGGTGCGGCCGCCGACGTCCAGTTGCTCGACCACGTAATCGTGACCGATGACTTCGCGCTTGCCCTTGGAGCGGCCGATGATGCTGACGTTCAGGTCCGTCGCCAGTTTCGACGCCGCCACATGCCAGTGCTCGTCCAGCGGACGGTGATAGCACAGGGTGATCATTGCGTCGCCGGCCAGCGTGGTCAGGAACTCCACCTGGAACAGCTTGTGGCTCAGGGCCGCACTGGCTTGCCACGCGGCCTTGAGCTGCGGCATCAACTGGTTGATGCGCAGGCTGGCAATCGGGAACTCTTCGATCAGGATGGGCGTGCGTTTGTCTTCCTGGGAAAACATCGCGTAATGCCGCTCGCCGGCCTCGCGCCACAGGCGGAACTCGGCGCGCAGGCGGAAGTTTTTCAGCGGCGAATCGAAAACGGCCGGCTCGGGTGCATCGAACGGGGCCAGCAGGTCACGCAAGCGCGTGACCTTTTCTTCGAGTTGAACGGCATAGGCCTGGGAATCAAAAGTCATGCGTTGAACCAACCCAGCTTGATCACGAACAGAATCGACAGGATCACCAGCGCCGGGTTCAGCTCACGACCACGACCGGACATCAGCTTGATGGCGGTCCAGGAAATGAAACCGAAGGCGATGCCATTGGCGATGGAATAGGTGAACGGCATCGCCAGCGCGGTGATTACCACGGGCGCGGCAACGGTGATGTCGTCCCAGTCTATTTCGGCCAGACCGGATGTCATCAGCACGGCGACGAACAGCAGGGCCGGTGCCGTGGCGAAGGCTGGAACACTGGCGGCCAGTGGCGAGAAGAACAGCGCCAGCAGGAACAGGATCGCGACGACGACGGCGGTCAGGCCGGTGCGGCCACCGGCACTCACGCCAGCGGCGGATTCGATGTAGCTGGTGGTGGTCGAGGTGCCCAGCAGGGAACCGGCCATGGCTGCGGTGCTGTCGGCGATCAGCGCGCGGCCCATTTTCGGCATGTGGCCGTCCTTGCCCATCAGGCCGGCACGCTTGGCAACGCCGATCAGGGTGCCGGAGTTGTCGAACAGGTCGACGAACAGGAAGGCGAAGATCACGCTGACCAGACCGATGTCCAGTGCGCCCTTGATGTCCAGTTGCAGGAAGGTCGGGGCCAGCGACGGCGGCATCGACATCACGCCGCCGAACGGGGTGAAGCCCATCACGATCGAAACGATGGTCACCACCAGAATGCCGATCAGCACCGCACCGCGCACGGCAAGGGCCTCAAGCGCGACGATCAGGGCAAAACCGAGGGTGGCGAGGATCGGAGCCGGTTGTTTCAGGTCGCCGAGGCCGACCATGGTCGCCTGGTTGCTGACCACGATGCCGGCGTTGTGCAGGGCGATCAGCGCCAGGAACAGGCCGATACCCGCAGCAATGGCCGAACGCAGTGGCAACGGGATGCTGTTGATGATCCATTCACGGATACGGAAGATCGACAGCAGGAAGAAACACACTGCCGAGATGAACACCGCGCCGAGCGCCACTTGCCAGGTATGGCCCATGTGCAGGACCACGGTGTAGGTAAAGAAGGCGTTCAGGCCCATGCCCGGTGCGAGGGCAATCGGGTAGTTGGCGATCAGGCCCATGGTTGTCGAGCCGATGGCAGCTGCCAGACAGGTGGCGACAAACACCGCGCCCTTGTCCATGCCGGTCTCGCCGAGGATGCTCGGGTTGACGAACAGAATGTAGGCCATGGCCAAAAAGGTCGTGACGCCCGCCAGAATCTCGGTCCGCACGTTGGTGTTGTGTGCCTTGAGTTGAAACAGCCTTTCCAGCATGTCTGCTCCCCGTGGCGCGCCGGGCGCCGTGAATGTATCGACCTCAACAGCAAAGCACAGGCAGCAGAACGCGCCTGGAAATTACTGTGGGCCGGAAAAAGCCGCGCATCATACCAGTAGCTTGGGAATATGGCTGCTTATGGCGGTGATCGTCGTCGATGTTTTGCGACAAAGCCAAGTGCGCCATACTGCGCGCTGGTTTTTCGGGGGGGAAAGGACTGCATGAAAAGGCGTCTGGTTAGCGTGTTCGGCGTATTGATGGCGTTGCTTCTTGGGGCCCAAACGGCCACGGCGGCATCGGCCCCGCCATTGACTCAATTGAAAGTGCTCAAAGTCGCTTCGCCGTCCTGCGGCGTTGAAAATATCGACGAAGGGCAAACCCGGACGCGCTGCGATCACAATGGCCCGAACATTACGGTGTACGTGCTGGAAGTGGGTTACGGGCGTGAGGCCCATATCGCCCTGGACGGTTTTGAAGTGAATGGCACCCGCACACCGGTCTGCGCGTTCAAGAACGGCAACCTGACCAGCTGCACCGCCGGGGAAAAAACTGTCGGCTATTTGTATGCACTCGACCTGGCGGGTAAGCAAGAAGGCACATTGACCTTCAGCAATACCTCGATCAATGCGCCCGGCAATACGATGTCGACACAGCTTTACATCCAGTAGCCACATGTCTCGAACAAGGCGCGGGAAAGCTGACTACGCTTAGAGGATCATTCCGTGGACAGTACCCGATGACCTTTAGAGCCTTGATTGCCCTCGCCGAGGGCACCGATGACCTGCAGACCGTGACCCTGATCGACGTACTGCGCCGCGCCAAAATAGAAGTGGTGGTGGCCAGTATCGAAGGGCGGCGCATGCTCACTTGCGCCCGCGGCACTCGGCTGACGTCCGATGCCATGCTGGTGGACTTGCTGGCGCAGCCTTTCGACCTGATTGCCTTGCCGGGTGGCGCGGTGGGGGCGCAGCACTTGGCTGCCCATCAACCCCTGCAACAATTGATCAAGGATCAGGCGGCAGCCGGTCGCCTGTTCGCCGGTATCGCCGAAGCGCCCGCCGTGGCGCTGCAGGCCTTTGGCGTTTTGCGTCAACGGCGCATGACCTGTCTGCCATCGGCCAGCCATCAACTGTTGGGCTGTAACTTCGTCGATCAACCGGTAGTGGTCGATGGCAATTGCATCACGGCCCAGGGCTCGGCTGGCGCATTGGCATTTGCCCTGGCGCTGGTGGAGCAACTCTGTGGAAAAGCCACGCGTGCGGCGGTGGCGGGGGAGTTGTTGGTGTAGCCCGCTTAGACTTTCGCCTCTTGCTTCTCTTCATCTTTAGCCACGTGCATGCGATCGCGGCTGGCCAGGGTCGGGAATAGTTTGACCCACACCCCGGTCACCACCAGCGTGCCGATCCCGCCCATGACCACGGCTGGCACGGTGCCGAACCAGTGGGCCGTCAGGCCCGATTCGAATTCGCCCAACTGGTTCGAGGCACCAATGAACAGACCGTTCACGGCGCTGACCCGGCCGCGCATTTCGTCCGGGGTTTCCAGTTGAACGAACGAGGCGCGGATCACCATGCTGATCATGTCTGCCGCGCCCAACACCACCAACACCGCCAGGGAAAACCAGAACGAGGTCGACAGGCCGAAGGCGATGGTTGCCACGCCGAAGATGCCCACGGCGGTGAACATCACCCGCCCGACATTGCGCTCCACGGCAAACCGCGCCAGGAACAGCGACATCAGCAGCGCACCCACTGCCGGTGCCGAGCGCAACAGGCCCAGCCCCCACGGGCCGGTCAACAGGATGTCCTTGGCGAACACCGGCAGCAGCGCCGTGGCACCCCCCAATAGCACCGCGAACAGATCGAGGGAGATCGCCCCGAGAATGTCCGGACGACTGCGGATGAAGCGGATGCCCGCGAGCAGTGAATCCAGTGTCGCCTTGCCCTTGTTCAGCGGCGTCTGCCGGGCCGGCAGGTTGAGCATCAGCGAACAGGCGATTACATACAGCAGCACCGTCGGGCCATACACCCAGACGCTGCCGAAGGCGTAGAGCAAACCGCCGAGGGCCGGGGCGACGATGGTGGCTGATTGCTGGGCCGATTGTGCGGCGGCCACTGCCCGGGGAAACAGTGCGCTGGGCACGATGCTTGGCAGCAGGGCCTGGGTGGTGGGCATTTCAAAGGAGCGCGCGGCGCCGAGCAGGAAGGCCAGGATAAAGATCATTTCCCGAGTGACATGGTCGGTCGCGCTGCCGATGGCCAGCGACAGGGCGATCAAAGCTTGCAGGGACTGGCAGATCGCCGCGACCTTGCGCCGGTCATAGCGGTCGGCAACGTGCCCTGTGTGCAGCATGAACAGCACGCGCGGGGCGAATTCGACCAGGCCGACCAGACCCAGGTCGAGCACATTGCCGGTCAATTGATACAGGTTCCAGCCGATGGCCACGGTGAGCATCTGGAAGCCGCTGGCGGTAAAGATTCGGGCCAGCCAGAACGCGAGAAAAGGGCGATGGTGACGTAACAGCAAGGGCTCTTGGCTGGGCATCTGCGGAGAAATCTGGGGGAGGGGAACGACGAGATTATCACCAACCTGTAACAGAAAGTTGCCATGACAAAAAAATTAGTTAGCCAGACATCGATATCGAGAACACTGCCATTAACTGTGGGAGCGAGCCTGCTCGCGATAGCGGTGTGACATTCAGCGATGATGTTGACTGACAGACTGCTATCGCGAGCAGGCTCGCTCCCACAGAAATGTATTTCAGCTCGTGACCAAGGCCATGAGGCAACTTGTCACGCGGCAAAAGACCACGCGGTTCATCCCCGAAATTGGGACTACTCTTTCAACGTTGATTGATCCAGATCAAAACCCGCAAAAGGAATTGATCCGGCGGCCGCAAGGCCAGACTCCCTGCGTTGTGATGCGTGCAAAAAAAGAACAAACAGAGATTCGCCACACTCCATTTCCGTGGGGGCCGTGGGTGCAGGCTTCCAGCCAGCAGCCGTACTACCTGACAGAGGAAGACTTATGTTCGGTTTAGAGGCACTTGATCTCGCCCGAATTCAGTTCGCGTTCACTATCTCGTTCCATATCCTGTTTCCGGCCATCACCATCGGCCTGGCGAGTTACCTGGCGGTACTCGAAGGCCTGTGGTTGAAAACCCATAACGACACCTACCGTGACCTCTACCATTTCTGGTCGAAGATCTTTGCCGTCAACTTCGGCATGGGCGTGGTTTCCGGCCTGGTCATGGCCTATCAGTTCGGTACCAACTGGAGCCGCTTCTCGGACTTCGCCGGATCGGTTACCGGGCCGTTGCTGACCTATGAAGTGCTCACGGCGTTCTTCCTCGAGGCCGGGTTCCTGGGGGTCATGCTGTTTGGCTGGAACAAGGTCGGGCGTGGCCTGCATTTCTTCGCCACCGTGATGGTGGCCATCGGTACGCTGATCTCGACCTTCTGGATTCTCGCCTCCAACAGCTGGATGCAGACCCCCCAGGGCTTCGAGATCGTCAATGGGCAGGTCATACCCACCGACTGGTTGGCAGTGATCTTCAACCCGTCGTTCCCGTATCGCCTGATGCACATGGCCACGGCGGCGTTCGTAGCCACGGCCTTCTTCGTGGGTGCCTCCGCGGCCTGGCATTTGCTGCGCGGCAAGGACAACCCGGCGATCCGCAAAATGCTCTCGATGGCCATGTGGATGGCGTTGATCGTTGCGCCGATCCAGGCGGTCATCGGCGACTTCCACGGCCTCAATACACTTGAGCATCAGCCGGCGAAAATCGCCGCGATCGAGGGGCACTGGGAAAACAAAGGTAACGAAGCGACTCCGCTGATCCTGTTCGGCTGGCCGGACATGAAGGAGGAGAAAACCAAGTTCGCCGTCGAGATCCCGTACCTGGGCAGCCTGATCCTGACTCACTCGCTGGACAAGCAAGTCCCGGCGCTCAAGGAGTTCCCGCCTGAAGACCGGCCAAATTCGACCATTGTGTTCTGGTCGTTCCGGATCATGGTGGGCCTGGGCATGCTGATGATCTTCACCGGGTTGTGGAGCCTGTGGCTGCGCAAGCGCGACACCCTCTACACCTCGCGGCCGTTCCTGTACCTGGCGTTGTGGATGGGGCCGTCAGGCCTGATTGCGATCCTCGCCGGCTGGTTCACCACCGAAATCGGCCGTCAGCCGTGGGTGGTCTACGGCCTGATGCGCACGGCGGATGCGTCGTCCAACCATAGCGTCATGCAGATGAGCATCACTCTGATCCTGTTCGTCGTGGTGTATTTCGCCCTGTTTGGCGCCGGACTTGGCTACATGATGCGCCTGGTGCGCAAGGGGCCGAAGATCGACGAAGGCAAGGAAACCAACGATGGAGGCCCCGGCCAGAAACGCACTCCGGCCCGACCGCTGTCCGCCGCCGACGACGATCACGCCGATGCCGGCCACAGCCTGACCAAGGAGATTTGAATCATGGGTATTGATCTTCCGCTGATCTGGGCCGTGATCATCATCTTCGGCATCATGATGTACGTGGTCATGGACGGTTTCGACCTGGGCATCGGCATTCTCTTCCCGTTCATTCCGGGCAAGACCGATCGCGATGTGATGATGAACACCGTCGCCCCGGTCTGGGACGGCAACGAGACCTGGCTGGTGTTGGGGGGCGCGGCGTTGTTTGGCGCGTTTCCGCTGGCTTATTCGGTGGTGCTCTCGGCGTTGTACCTGCCGCTGATCCTGATGTTGATCGGGCTGATCTTCCGTGGTGTGGCCTTCGAGTTCCGCTTCAAGGCCAGGGACGACAAGCGCCACTTGTGGGACAAGGCGTTCATCGGTGGCTCGGTCACCGCGACGTTTTTCCAGGGTGTAGCACTCGGCGCGTTCATCGATGGGCTGCCGGTGGTCAACCGGCAGTTCGCCGGTGGTTCACTGGACTGGCTGACACCGTTCACGATGTTCTGTGGCGCGGCGCTGGTGGTGGCCTATGCGTTGCTCGGCTGCACCTGGCTGATCATGAAGACCGAAGGCAAGTTGCAGGAGCAGATGCATGACCTGGCACGGCCATTGGCCTTCGTACTGCTGGCGGTGATCGGCATCGTCAGCATCTGGACTCCGTTGGCCCACGCGGAAATTGCCGCACGCTGGTTCACCATGCCGAATCTGTTCTGGTTCATGCCGGTGCCGATTCTGGTGCTGGTGACGATGTACGGCCTGATCCGCGCCGTGGCCCGCAACGCGCATTACACGCCGTTCCTGTTGACCCTGGTGCTGATCTTCCTTGGTTACAGCGGCTTGGGCATCAGCCTGTGGCCGAACATCATCCCGCCGTCGATCTCGATCTGGGATGCCGCCGCACCGCCGCAAAGCCAGGGTTTCATGCTGGTGGGCACGCTGTTCATCATCCCGTTCATCCTGGGCTACACCTTCTGGAGCTACTACGTGTTCCGCGGCAAGGTCACTCATGAAGACGGTTATCACTAGCCCTGTTGTGGGAGCGAGCTTGCTCGCGATGGCGTCGGATGCGACGCCATCAATCTTGAAGAGGATTGACGTTATGGCTGCCAAACATTCCCTGCACGACATTGAAGAAGCCGAAAAAAAACCACTGTGGCAGCGGCTCGGCTGGTTGGCCCTGATCTGGGTCGGCAGCGTGGGCGCCTTGTTCATCGTCGCCAGCCTGATGCGTCTGTTCATGAACGCGGCCGGCCTGACGACGCACTGACATCTCCCCCGCAGCCACAAGGCGCGGATTTACAACCCTCCGACCCAGGCTGTGTGAAAACACGCT
>NZ_AKJO01000095.1:0-26757 GCF_000282295.1 Pseudomonas sp. GM33 | reverse complement strand
GTCCATCGCCAGCAGGCTGGCTCCTACAGTTTCAGCGTGGGCACGGTCCCCTGTGGGAGCTGGCTTGCCTGCGATGGGCGTTAACGATAACGCGGGTTAACTGGATGAACACGGCGCTCTGGAGTCCATCGCCAGCAAGCTGGCTCCTACAGGTGTTGCCTTATCGGTGTTTCCCGGGATTGCGTGAAGAGCCCTTTTTATTGAGTGGTGACAAACCCTTCAGTCATGTTTTTCATTGGCCTGAACAACATCGGCCAACGTGGCGAAACACTGTTCGATCGAGCGCCGCTGGCTCTCGGCATACAACGCCAATTCATCGATCGTCGAGCGCCCCAAGGCCTTTTCGAACGCCTGCTGATTGGAGTGCACGCCGTACCGGGTTTGCGCCGCGTCCCCCAGGTTCGACTGAAAAATCCCCGCCGCGCTGACCGGCAGGAAGTCTTCGTACACCAGCGGTTCAACCCGCAGGTAACCGCTGCCGAGCAGGTCGTCCAGTGCGACGTTTTTCAGGTCGCCCGCCGCCAGGCCTTTTTCCGTCACGAAGTAGCGGAAGTAAGCCAGCTCCTGTTGGCGCATGCCTTCCCAGGTGTCAGGGAACTCGCTGAAATGCTGCGCCATCAGGGCGTTATAGCGCGCGGCGTTGGCTTCGTTGGGGAAGTCCTTGAGTTCGTCCCGCGCGGCGTTGAGCAAACGGTCGTACAGTGCGCGGCCTTTTGGCGTGAGGGCGGCACCGCGCTGTTCTATCTCGCCGAAGCGGGCACTGTGGCTGCCGCGAGCTTCGTTCTGATCGGTGAAGGCAATCGGCTCGTCGAGGGCCTTGAAACTGGTCTGGCGCAGCAGGATCGGGCACTGGCGGCGGGGCGGACCTTCGATCACCGCTTTGGGGGTGATGCCGTGGGCGGGCATTTGCGCCTGGACGATGTCGATGTCCAGGGTCCGTGGAGTCAGGTGGTTGATGTGCGGGCCCTTGAACGCCACCACGTCGGCGATCAGCCGATGCTGGGCGCTGAGCTTCTGATACTGCTCGGCGGTGACGGTGGCGCTGTGGTGCCAGCGAAAGGTTTCCAGGGCCTGTTCGACGAATTCCAGGGCTTGCGGGTCGGTCAGGCCACCCTCGGACTCGGCATGCTCGATGAGCGTGAGGGCTTTGGCGGTGAAGATCGAGCGCCGGTCGAGCATCGACTGGGCGAACGCTCGCAGCTCCAGGTCTTCGATCAACTCCAGGCGCAACAGCGAGGTGAACACCCGGAACGGACTGACCTGCAACGACGCTTCATGCACTGCGCGAAACGCCGTGGAATGTACCGGCACGCCGGCCGGTGTCAGGTCGTAGTAACCCACCGGTTGCATCCCCATCACCGCGAACAGGCGGGCCAGGGTCGCCAGTTCATCGGCCGTACCGACGCGGATCGCCCCATGGCGCTCCAGGTCCAGGCGCTCGATTTCGCCGGTGCTGGTGAGCTGTCGGAGGATCTGCGGATCGCTTTGCAGCACGTGACGGTTGGTCTGCTCCACCAGTCCCATCAACGCGCCATACAACGGCACTTCCTCGCGGTACATGTCGGACATCGCTTTGGAAAAGCGTTGGCGGATCAGGTCAGGGCTGACGAAGCTCGGGTGGTTCATGAACAGGATTCCTGGCGCGGTGACGTAAAGGATGGGCAAAAGATCGCAGCCTTCAGCGACGCCGACAAACGAAGTTTCTGACGAACTTCATTCTGCAAACGACTGCAAAGGACTGCAAACCTAGTGCAGCCGTTGATCCTGTGGACTCTCCGAACGCAGTGATGCCAAAAACTCCCGATACAGCCGCGCCGAACCGGAGGGCGCTTCCACCATGGGCATGTGCCCGATGGCGTCCCAGATATACACGCGCAGGTCGGCGATGCCTTTGCTCCAGACCGCCACGCTGCTGACGTCGATCAGCCGGTCCTTGCGCCCCCACAGCAACAGCGACGGGACGCTGATGTCGGGCAGGAGGGGTTCCATCGGCGGGCTGGCACGGAAGTCGCGGAAGATTTCCTCCAGCTCCTCGCGGGACTGTTCATAGCGCTGGGCCACGGCATCGAGCACCAGTTTCGGCACCCAGGGCGGGGATGCCATGGTCATGGCGTAGAAACGCTGGAATTCTTCCCGCGAATGAATCAGGAACGGGTTGTGGCCCTTGGCCAAATGCCGCTCCAGGTCACTGGGCTCGGGCGAGGTGACCCCCGCCGGGTCGATCAGGGCCAGGGACACAATGCGCTCCGGGTAATTGGCCGCGAGCCACGCCGCCATATAGCCACCCATGGAGTTGCCGATGACATGGACTTTCTCGACGCCGCATACGTCCAGCAGCTGGATCATGCGCTTGGCCTGCAACGGTATGTCGTAGCCGCCGCCCGCCTTGAAGCCGGTTTCGCCATGGCCGGCGATGTCCGGGATGATCACCCGGTGGCTGCCGACAAAGTGCCGGGCGAAACGCAACCAGAGGTTCTTGTCGGCGCTGAAGCCATGGAGCATCAGCACGCTGCTGGTGGCCTCGTACGGCCCGCCTTGCCAGGTAGAGACGGTCATCTCGGGGATGGGCACGACGATCTTGTGCAGCCGGTACAGCTTGGCCTCGGCCGCCATGCTCAGGTCATAGAGCCAGTAGCCGATGGCCGGGTAGGTCAGCCAGCTCCAGGCGACGAACACTGCGAGAACCACGAACAACAAAAGCATCACGCGTCTCCCTTCTATCTGCTCAGGACAAAATGTGATCGGCGGGTTTCAGCGCTCGGGTCAAGCGATGAAAGCTGAAACTGAACCCCGGAAACATCGCAATCACATGACCGCTCTTGCTTTGATACCAACTGTGGCAACCACCGGACTTCCACACGGTGCGTTCCATTTCCCGGTGGATCATTTCAGTGTAGGTACGTTCTGCCTCATGGCGAACTTCGATGCTGCGTAAACCTTGAGCCTTCAACGTGCGAATGCAGTCGAGGATGTAGTTCATCTGCGATTCGATGATGAACAGCGCCGAGGTGTGGCCGATCCCGGTGTTCGGCCCGGTGACGATAAACAGGTTGGGAAAGTCGGGCAGGGCGGTGCCGAGGTAGGCCCGAGGGTATTGCGCCCAGACCTCCTTGAGACGGGTGCCGTTTTTTCCCGTGACCGGGTAGGAAATCACCCCGTCGGTGGCGTCGTAGCCGGTGGACCAGACGATCAGGTCCACGTCGATGTGCTGGCCGTCCAGGGTAACGATGCCGGTTTCGTCGATGGCGGCGATGCCTTGCTCGCGGCTGTGCAGCGTCACGTTGCGCCGCGCCAGTGCCGGGTACAGCGTGCTGGACAGGATCACCCGTTTGCAGCCGATGGTGTAGTCCGGCGTCAGTTGACGCCGCAGTTCGGCGTCCGGCACCTGGCGTTTGAGAAAACGCAGGGCCTGGCGCTGGACCAAGTGTATCGCCGGCTTCGAATACTTGAAGGCAATCACCCGGGTTTCGAACTGCCAGTAGATCCCCCAGCGCAGCAGTTTGTAGGCCGGCTTGAGTCCCAGCAGCCAGCGCTGGAAACGGCCAAAGCTGCGGTCGGCCCGGGGCAATACCCAGTGGGGCGTGCGCTGGAACACATGCAAGTGCCCCACATCCGGGGCGATGGCCGGTATCACCTGGGCCGCACTGGCGCCGCTGCCGACGATGGCCACGCGTTTGTCCCGATAGTCGTAGCCGTGATCCCAGTTGTTGGTGTGAAACGTTTTACCTTGAAAACGCTCCTGTCCCTCGAAGTGCGGCACCACCGGTTGGCTCAGCGGCCCGGTCGCGTTGATCAGGAACTGCGCGCAATACGTGCCCTTGCCGGCGGTGTAGACAGTCCAGCGCTTGCTGGTGTCGTCCCATTCGATGCGCTCGACGTTCGCGTCCAGTTCCACCTTGTCGCGCAGGCCGAAGTGTTCCACTACATGGCGGGTGTAGCGATGCAGCTCGGCCTGTCCGGCGAACATCTGCGTCCAGCGATAGGGTGCGAAAGACAATGAATACAGCGGCGAAGGTACGTCGACGGCCGCGCCGGGGTAGGTGTTCTGGCACCAGGTGCCGCCGAAGAAATCCCGCCGCTCCAGCAGGCGAAAATCGTCGATGCCGGCCTTGAGCAAATTGATTGCGGCACATTGGCCGCCAAACCCGCTGCCGATGATCAATACTTGAAAGGTCTGCATGGGCCTCCTCTTATGGTCATTGATCAACCCCTTCTTTCATGTATAGCCGTTTCCGGGGTGAGGCTTTTGCTTTTATGCGAGGGTGATGCCGCGATATTCAGCCCGCCAGCCGGTGATGGCTATTTAATCTCGCCCTGATAGACTCCAGCGCACAGGCACAGGCTGTTATCGCATTCCGTCGAGTGGCACAGAGGCCTTATGGAAAAAGCGGGAGGAAAGGCGTTCTCATTGGCCAGGAGGCTCTATACATCGCGAATCCTGGGGGTGGCCCTGGGATTGGTGTGCGTGAGCGCGGCGATGTATCCACTCGATCCGGCGCCCTGGGTCTGGGGTTTCATGTGGTTCAATGGCCTGGTCTGGCCGCATGTGGCTTATCAATGGGCGCGCCGGGCCAGAAAGCCTTATCACGCCGAACACCGCAATCTGCTGATCGATGCCTTTCTCGGCGGCTTCTGGATTGCCGCGATGCATTTCAATCCATTGCCCAGCGCGACCACCATTTCCATGATGGCCATGAACAACGTGGCCATCGGCGGCATGCGCTTCCTGCTGGCCGGGACGGCCGCGCAAGTGCTGGGTATCGGCGTCGGTTTGCAGATTTTCGCCCCGGCGTTCATTCCGGCGACCAGCCCGCTGCAGCTCTATGCCTGTTTGCCCTTGCTGTGCCTGTACCCGTTGGCGCTGGGCTGGATCTGCTTTCGCCAGGCCCATACCCTCGGCCGCCAGAAGCGTGAACTGCTGGCACTGAGCCGCACCGACAGTCTGACGGGCCTGTTCAACCATGGCGCCTGGAAGGACCAGCTGGAAGTCGAGTTCCAGCGCTGCAAACGCCAGCAAAAGGGCGGGGCGATTGCCCTGATCGACATCGATCATTTCAAGGCCATCAACGACACCTACGGCCATGTTGCCGGTGATATCGTCCTGCGTCAGTTGAGCAAAATGCTCAAGCAGAACCTGCGAGCGACCGATGTGGCCGGGCGCTACGGCGGTGACGAGTTCTGCGTGATCCTTCCGGACCTGCCCCTGAACCGCGCCGCGGTGCTCATGGATGCCCTGCGTGATCGCTTCGCCACCCTGGGCTACGAGCAGAGTCCGGCGCTGAAAGTCAGCCTGAGCATTGGCCTGGCGTCATTCGACCCGGCGCACACCGATGCGACGCTTTGGCTCAACGACGCCGATCATGCGCTGTACGAAGCCAAGACCACCGGGCGTAACCGCGTGATCTGTTGCGGCAATGGCAAACCCCATCGCGAACTGCTCGACTCGGCGTGACCTGTGGGAGCGGGCTTGCTCGCGAAGGCGGAGTGTCAGGCGGCAGGGATGTTGGCTGTGATGGCCTCTTCGCGAGCAAGCCCGCTCCCACAGTGGGTCTGTGGCGAGTCCAACATTGGTGTGCACCTGCGAACCAGGCGATCCGACGATGGCGGCGAGTCGGGTTAAACCGTCATTCCTTCACGCTCATGAACTCTTCCGCGTAGCGGATGTATTCCTCAGGTTGCGTGTAGGTGTGAGTCAGCTCGGTCGCGCTCAGGTCCGACGTCTGGGTGAGGATCTGGCGTTGCTCGCGCAGGCTGTCGTAGGTCGCCTTGATCGCGGCGAAGTAGGCGCCATGGCCGTCGATGGTCACGCGCACACCCAGTTCGGCCAGGCGCTTGTCGTCACGCAGCAGCGGGTTGCCGTAGGTCACCAGCATCAGCGGCACGCTCAGGTGCTCGGCGATCTGCTCCAGATGGTCGAAGTCCTTGACGCCCACCATGCAGATCCCGTCGGCCCCGGCTTGCTGGTATTGCCGGGTGCGGCTGATGATTTCCTGCACCGGCAGAATCCCGGCGTGGGTGCGGGCGATGATCGCCATTTCCTTATCGCAGCGGGCTTCCAGTGCCGCGCGGATCTTGCCGACGCCTTCGGCGACCGTGATCAGGTCGGTGGATTTGCGGCCGAACTGCGCGGGCAGCAAGGTGTCTTCGATGGTCAGCGCAGCGACGCCGGCGCGTTCGAGCTCGACGATGGTGCGCATGACGTTGAGCGCGTTGCCGTAGCCGTGGTCGGCATCGGCAATCACCGGCAACTGGGCAACGCGGCCGATGCGGGTGGCCTGTTCAGCGAACTCGCTGAGAGTGATCAGGGCAAAGTCGGGGGCGCCCAGCACCTGCAGCGAAGCGACCGAGCCACCCAGGATCCCGACTTCGAAGCCCAGGTCGGCGGCGATGCGCGCCGACATCGGGTCGAACACCGAGGCCGTGTGGTAGCAGGTGTTGGAAGCGAACAGTTGGCGAAAGTTACGGCGCAAATCTTGATGGGAAAGCCTGGACATATGAGTTCCACCAATGGAATGGAAGGGCTTGAGCAAAAGTGTCAACGCCGAAGAAATAAAAGGCTATCACGCGCGCAGGGGGAGAATGATGACGAATTTGCTGGGTAAGCCGGATTGACGCCTGAGGCAGCAAGCTGATAGGTCACGCCGCTGCGGCCTGGTGCTGCTGGTTGAGCAGCAGCACGGCGCGTACCGAGTCGCCGGGCTGCAGTTGCAAGCGCTTGGCGGTCAGGCGATCGACCACCAGGCTGTTGCCCGACAGTCGGGCCGGGACGCAGGTAATGCGGCAGTTTTCCAGGCGTCGATTGTGAATGAGCCAGAGCGGATCGTTGGCGTCCGGCGAGCCGATGGCCAGTTGCAGCGGTCGGCTGTCGCACACGGTGCGGATACCGGAAACCGGGGCCTCGATGACCGGTCCGCCGTCGAAGATATCGATATGGCCGTTGTGGGCAAAACCTTCGGCGCTGAGGATTTTCAGGGCCGGCTCGGTGTTCGGGTGGGGCTTACCGATCACCGCCTGGGCCTGTTCGGTGAGCAGGCAGGTGTACAGCGGCTGGCGTGGCATGAGTTCGGCGATGAACGATTTGTTGCCCAGCCCGGACAAGTGATCGGCATGGCTGAAATCCATCTTGAAAAAATGCCGGCCAAGGCTGTCCCAGAATGGTGAGCCGCCTCGTTCGTCGGTACTGCCGCGTAATTCGGCGATCAGCCGGTTGCCGAACAGCTGCGTAAATTCGGCCACGAACAACAAACGCCCGAGCGAAAGCAAACGGCCGTTGCTTCCCCGGCGCTGGTCGGGGCGCAGGTACAACGAGCAGACTTCCGATTGCCCGGTCAATTCGTTGCTCAGGAACAGGGTCGGGATCTGGCGCTGGATACCCAGGTCCGCGCAAGCACTGACCGTCAGCCCGACCCGGTAGTTGTACCAGGGCTCGCGCAGACCGATTCCACCCGTCAGGGCGCTGACACCCACCACTTGCTGCTCGTCGTCCTCGAGCACGAACAGGTAATCGGCATCGGCCCGATCGACCTGCCCGGCGAAAGTGCGTTGGGCCCAGCGGATCCGGTAGGCCAGGCGTTCTTCGTCGGCCGGCAGGCTGGTGAGTCCGGGGCTGGCCTGACGCACCAGCGTGAACAAGGCGGGCAGGTCGGTGATCTGGACCGGACGGACAATCATGCGGCTGTTCCTTGTTCATGGGTGTTCGGGCGTTGGCGTTGACCCAGGCGGGCACTCACAGGGCGATCAGCCTGACCGGGCTGCCTTCGGTGACCTTCAGCGCCGTGCACATGGCCGCATCCAGCATGACAGGTTGCCCGGCGATGTAATCAAGATCGGCGACGATGGCCCGATAATCCGTCAGGGACTCGTTGCTCACCAGAAAGCTGCCCCGGGCATCGATCACCGGGCCAGGCTGCGTGAGGCCGCACTGGCTGTGGGCGATGGACCGAATGCCCGAGGTGCGCGCATAGAGCGTCGGGCCGCCATCGAACAGATCGATGTAGCTGTTGGTTTCGAAGCCTTCACGCTCGAGGATATCGAAGGCTTCCTGGCCATCGGGGTGGATGCTGCCGATGCAGTCCTGTGCCGCTTTCGGCAGCATGGGCACGTAAATCGGATACTGCGGCATCAGTTCGGCAAGAAAGGTGCGGCTCTGCAGGCCGCAAAGCCGTTCGGCCTCGACGTAGGGCAGGTCGAAGAAATGCTTGCCCACGGCATCCCAGAATGGCGAGTGTCCTTCATCACTGCTGTAGCCGACGATTTCGGTGATCACCGTTGTGGAAAAACGCCGGGGGTGGGCAGCGATGAACAACAGGCGCGCCCGCGACAGCAGTTCGGAATGGGCGGTGCGTACCCGCGCGGCATCGATATGGAAGCCGCGCAGCAACGTGTGGCCACTTAGGTCGTGACACAACGACAAGGCCGGTACACCGTGCTCGATGTTCAGTTCCCGCGAGGCACTGGTGAAGTGCCGGTTGCGCAGGCTGTAGAACGGCTCGCCGTACCCCGCCGTGGCGAGAATTTCCGAACAGCCGACCAGGTGCTGCGTCGCCGGGTCTTCGAGGACAAAGAAATAGTTTTCCGGGCCATGACCCTCGACGTCTTTCTCGAACGAGGCACAGGAATCGAGAATTTTTTCGCGCAACCGTTCGCTATCGTCGGGCAGGGATGTGACGCCCACCAGGCTTTCACGAGCCAGCTTCTGCAACCTTGGCAGGTCAGCCAACTCGACTGGACGCAAGACCAGCATGGAGACACTCCTGTATCAAACGATCCGGCGGTTTGAGCCGAACCTGACTATCACTGTCGGTTTTTCCATACATTTATTCGGTGGACATCTGATCGTTGTCAGGCGCCACTCTTTTTCTTGTCAGATGCTTGCTGGGATTGCCTGCATTAAACGAGGGACGGACGGCTCGGCCGCAGGCGTTGCCGGGCCTGGCACATTGATCGGGTATTGGAGAAAGGGCATCCGGGCTCCTGCTGGATGAGCGTGGCACATGTTTTAACAGTCCGTTGAAAAGAGTATTTAATTATCGCGTACTGCCTGTCTAGTTAATTTTCGCGTGGTCCGGTCGTGCCCGAAAAAGGGGCGAAGTGCCTGCAGCAAAGGGCTACGCCGATGTCGCAAAGTCTTGTAGGCCATTGCCTGAGTTGCAGTCAGCGATAACAGAAAATCTGCCAGGAAATGCCTGAAGGAGTCCGCTTCAAACAGAAAAATTAAACGCCCCCAAGGCCTAATGCCAGTCAGTTAAGCGTTTGATCACCGCAAACCTTGTGGGAGCGAGCTTGCTCGCGATGACGGCTGGACAGTCAAACAAGGGGTGCCTGACCGTCTGCCATCGCGAGCAAGCTCGCTCCCACAATGTCCGGGGCTTAACTGATCGGCATTACCCCCAAGGCCTGCTTTCTTGCGGCACAATTGCGCGATGGCAGTCCCCTGACGCCGTTGTTCCTTTCCATCCCTGGAGTGATTGCCGGTGCAGGCGACCCGTTTAACCCTGATTTGTCACGCTAGAACCGTCGCACAGAAACTGGCGCGTTTTCCATTGGACGAACCACTGGAGATGGATTGGCAAGCGCTCAGGCTTTCCCGTTGCAATCAGTTCAAGGGCGTTCCACGCCTTGTCTGCGGTCCGGAACTGCGCACCCGGCAAACTGCTGAGCTTTTCAGCAGTGCTCCGGAAATTGTCGATGCGTTGAAGGACTGCGACTTCGGGCGTTGGGGCGGTGAGCGCATCGGCGACCTGCAAAAAAACGATCCCGGGGCCCTCGAGCATTGGCTGGGGGATCCGGCTTCGGCTCCCCACGGTGGCGAGTCGCTGGTGCAACTGGGCGAGCGGGTGGGGGCGTGGTTGACCGCGTTGCAATCGACACCCGGACACATCGTTGCCATTACCCATCCCTTTGTCATCCGCGCCGCGCTGACGCAGGTGTTGCAGGGTGCGGCATCCGACATGATCGACGTCGAACCCCTGTCGGCGGTCGAGTTGAGGTTCCATGGCCGCTGGCGGTTGCGCTTGCCGGGTACCGACCCCGAGGACCTGCTGTGATGAAAAAACTCCTGGTCATCGGCATCGGCGCCGGCAATCCCGACTACATCACGATGCAAGCGGTGAAGGCGCTGAATCAGGTTGACGTTTTTTTCCTCATGGACAAGGGCGAGAGCAAAGACAAGCTCATCGACTTGCGGCGCGAAATCTGCGAACGCTACATCACCGACCTCGATTACCGTTTTGTCCAGGCCCACAGTCCTGAGCGCGAGCGCGGTGAGGTGGACTACAGGAGCAGTGTCGACGACTTGAACCTGGCCAAACAGCAGACCTTCGAACGGCTGATCAATGAAGAACTGTCCGACGACCAGTGTGGTGGTTTCCTGGTGTGGGGCGACCCCGCGCTGTACGACAGCACAATCCGTATCCTTCAGGCGATCCAGGCCTCGGGCGCCAGCGCGTTCGAGTTCGAGGTGATCCCCGGCATTACCAGCGTCCAGGCCCTGGCGGCACAGCACAAGGTGGCGCTCAACCAGATTGGCCGCTCCGTTGAAATCACCACGGGCCGGCGGTTGGCGGCAGGGCAGGTGAGCGATGCCGACAGCCTGGTGGTGATGCTCGATGCCCAGGATGCCTACCATCAGGTGGCGGACCGGGACACCGAAATTTACTGGGGGGCCTATCTGGGGACGCC
The DNA here is from genome assembly GCF_000282295.1 of Pseudomonas sp. GM33. Lineage (NCBI taxonomy): Bacteria > Pseudomonadati > Pseudomonadota > Gammaproteobacteria > Pseudomonadales > Pseudomonadaceae > Pseudomonas > Pseudomonas sp. GM33. The sequence continues at coordinate 16,077 of NZ_AKJO01000095.1, read as the reverse complement.
GGATGAAATCCTGATCAGCGGCAAGCTCAAGGATGTGGCGGATGAAATCGAACGGGTGCGCAAGGCGGCGCGGCTGGCCAATGGCTGGATCATGGATACCTATCTGTTGCGCAAGCCTTGAGAGCTTGAGTTGACAGGGCTGACGCCTTCGCGAGCAGGCTCGCTCCCACAGTGGACTTTCAGTGTTCACACCATCCGTGTGGGAGCGAGCCTGCTCGCGAAGGCGTCTTAAAGGCCAACCGAAGGTAAAGCACTGCCCCCACGCCCAAACCGCTCCCGATACACCGAAGGCGGCACGCCAACCACGGTTCGAAAGGCCACCCGAAAACTTTCCACCGAGCGATAACCGCAACGTTCGGCAATCTGCTCGGTGTTCTGGTCGCTGCTTTCCAGCAGCTCGCGGGCGCGGCCCAGACGTTGCTGCTGCAACCAGGTTTTCGGTGACTGGCCGCTGGCTTCGGTGAAGCGACGCAGGAAGGTGCGTTCGCTCATGGCGGCTTCGCTGGCCAGGTCGCGCACTTCCAGCGGTTCGTGCAAGCGCTCACGTGCCCACTGCATGACGCGGGAAAGATCGCTACGTGGTGTGGGACTGACCGGCGTCGGAATGAATTGCGCCTGGCCGCCGCTGCGTTGCGGCGACATGACCAGGCGCCGCGCCACGGAATTGGCCACTTGCGTGCCGAAATCCCGGGCCACCAGATGCAGGCAGGCATCGATGCCGGCCGCGCTGCCGGCGGAGGTGATCAATTGGCCCGAATCGACATACAGCACGTCCGGGTCCACCAGGATGCCGGGAAACCGCTCGGCCAGTTCCGAGGTGTAGCGCCAGTGCGTGGTCGCACCGTGCCCGTCGAGCAACCCGGTGGCGGCGAGGACGAACACCCCGGAGCAGATCGACAGTAACCGTGCGCCCCGGGCATGGGACTGGCGCAGGGCGTCGATGAGCTCTGCGGGGACCGTGGCGCTGCGGTCGCGCCAGCCGGGAATGATGATGGTGCGGGCGTCGGCGAGCAATTCCAGGCCGCCGTCGGCCAGAACCTGGATGCCGCCCATGGCACGCATCGGGCCTTGATCGACGGCGACGATACGATGTTCGTACCACGGGAAATCAAACTCAGGGCGTGGCAGGCCGAAGATCTCCACGGCAATGCCGAACTCGAATGTGCAGAGGCCGTCGTAGACCAGAATCGCGACCTTGGCTGGGTTGGGATGCATTTGGCGGAAAATTCCCGATCGGTGTCTTGTGCGCCACTGTAGCCGCAAGTGCCTGGCGGATAAAGTCTCCCCACACCCATCGCCTCTTTGGAGTACAGCCCATGACCAGTCTGGTTCGCGAAATTCCCGCCGCCCCATCGGCCATCGCCCTGATGCATTTCAGCAACCGTCTGACGTTCGAGACCGATTGTTCCGACGTCTACGGCAGCCAGCAGGCTGGCGAAGTCGATTTCATTCTGGTGGATGTGCGTGGCCCGCTGGCGTTCGAGCGCGGGCATGTACCGGGAGCGATCAACATTCCCGGGCGCTTGCTGACCGCCGAAGGTTTGGCCGGTTATCCGAAACACAGTTTGTTCGTGGTCTACTGCGCCGGGCCTCACTGCAACGGCGCCAACAAGGCGGCGGTGAAGCTGGCGGCCCTGGGTTATCCGGTCAAGGAGATGATCGGCGGCGTGACCGGGTGGCTGGATGAAGGGTTTGAGTTGAGTGTCACTGAGCAGCGGCCGGCCCGTGAAGTGATCGGTTGCGAATGCTGACCTTCAAACACTGTTGATCTTTGTGGCGAGGGGGCTTGCCTGTGGCGAGGGGGCTTGCCCCCGTTGGAGTGCGAAGCGCTCCCAAAACTCTCGACTATTAGTTAGATTCTGGGGTTGCTGCGCAACCCAACGGGGGCAAGCCCCCTCGCCACAGGAATGTGCTTTGATCTACATCACCGACAGGCAGTGGCCGCCCACCACTCATCGAGTGTCGCCTCCAGCCACACGGCCACCGTTGCGTAATCCGCACCGTCCTGCGGCCCCCGCGGCAACGGCGACTCCTCGCCAAAATGCGCATTGAGCATAACCACCGACTCGGCGTTCCACTCCGGATGAAACTGCAACCCCAGCCGCGCCGGCCCGGCGCGGTACATCTGCTGCACACAGTGCTCGCTGCTGGCCAACAACTGCGCGCCGGGCGGCAGGTCGATGGCGTCTTCGTGCCACTCGAGCACCTTCAGCGCTTGCCCATTCATAAAGCTCACCATGGTCCATCCGGTTTCGCTCCGGTCCATGCGCCGTACATGGCCGCCCAGACTCAACGCCAACAACTGAGCCCCCAGGCAGATGGCGAACACGGCCCCGCCCAGATCCAGACTGCCTTTGAGCCATTGCCGTTCGGCCGCAAGCCAGGCCGGGCCGGCATTGGATTCATAAGGCCCGCCCAACAGGATCACCGGATCGGCGCTGACGGGCGGCAACTGCCCCAGGTCGGCGCGAAACACCTTCAGCGTCAGCCCTCTGGACTCGGCCCAAACGGCTATGGCACCCGGGCCTTCGGCGGGGTGATGCTGGATCAGGTTCAACGTGGGCATCGGGCTACTCTCGATGGGACGCAAGGGTGCCCAATGTGCCGTAAAACACTCGGTATCGCCAGTCGGCCCGGTACGTCGGTTGGCGCCGAAAGAGCTGTAGTCCTGGTCTGAAAACGCGATCTGTCCGAAAGACGTTGCGCCGTCATGGCGAATGCACCGCAATGACTCGATCCTGGTGCCACTTTTTTATAAATATTTGTCGCCTTGGCGTAATTTACCCGCCTGTAGCCGCTCTAGACTGCCGGCCACTTCGGTTCCCGCTCACAAAGCGAAGACCGAACGCTGCCAATCGAAGCTGCCAATAAAAGCCTCCGCACACAGGAGTTATAAATGAAGAAGCTAGTGATGTTCGGTGCCCTGGCACTGTCGATGTTGTCCCTGACCGCCGTGGCTGACGACGCCAAGCCGATCCGCATCGGCATCGAAGCCGGCTACCCGCCATTTTCGATGAAAACCCCTGACGGCAAACTCACCGGTTTCGACGTGGACATCGGCGATGCCCTGTGCGAGCAGATGAAGGTCAAGTGCACCTGGGTCGAACAAGAGTTCGACGGCCTGATCCCTGCGCTGAAGGTCAAGAAAATCGACGCCATCCTGTCTTCCATGACCATCACGGACGACCGCAAGAAGAACGTCGATTTCACCATCAAGTACTACCACACCCCGGCGCGCTTCGTGATGAAGGAAGGCACCGACGTCAAGGACCCGCTGACTGAACTCAAGGGCAAGAAAGTCGGTGTACTGCGCGCCAGTACCCACGACCGCTTCGCCACTGAAGTGCTGCAACCGGCAGGGATTGTCCTGGTGCGCTACGGCTCCCAGCAGGAAGCCAACCTGGACATGGTCTCCGGCCGCATCGACGCACTGCTGGCCGACTCGGTCAACCTGGACGACGGTTTCCTGAAAACCGACGCCGGTAAAGGTTTTGCCTTCGTCGGCCCTGAGTACAACGATCCGAAGTACTTCGGTGGCGGCGCCGGCATTGCCGTGCGCAAGGGCGATACCGCCCTGGCCGAGCAGTTCAACAAAGCCATCACCGAAATCCGCGCCAACGGCAAGTACAAGCAAGTGCAGGACAAGTACTTCAAGTTTGACGTTTACGGCGAGTAATCCAGCCGTTTGGAAAAGTGGCAACCGTCAGACGCGGTTGCCATTTTTTTTGTGCAATCATTTTCAGCACAAAGATTCCTGTGGGAGCGAGCCTGCTCGCGAAGGCGCCGGTACATTCAACATCCATGTTGTCTGGCTTGACGCTTTCGCGAGCAGGCTCGCTCCCACAGGTGATTTCACCGTGCAGACATCAGGAGTCCGTCCATGCAACGCATCGATCACAAACTGCCCTGGAGCCACCTGGGCACTGAGCGCACCCTCAGCGTGTTTCGTTATGGCGCGGGCCCGCGCAAGGTGTACATCCAGGCCAGCCTGCACGCCGACGAATTGCCGGGCATGCGCACGGCCTGGGAGTTGAAGAAGCGCCTGATCGAACTTGAACAGCAGGGACAGTTGAACGGCGTGATCGAACTGGTGCCGGTGGCCAATCCCATTGGCCTCGACCAGCACCTGCAAGGCAGCCACATGGGGCGTTTCGAGCTGGGTAGCGGCAAGAACTTCAACCGCTCGTTCGTCGAACTCAGTGCGCCGGTGGCCGAGCGGGTCGGTGATCGCCTCGGCAGCGACGCCCAGGCCAACATCGCGCTGATTCGCCAGACCATGGGCCAGGTGCTCGACGACTTGCCCGCGCCGGCATCGCAGCTGGAAGCCATGCATCGCCTGTTGCTGCGCCATGCCTGCGACGCCGACATCACCCTCGACCTGCATTGCGATTTCGACGCTGCGATCCACATTTATGCGTTGCCGCAGCACTGGCCACAATGGCGATCCCTGGCGGCGCGCTTGCAGGCTGGCGTGGCGCTGTTGTGTGAAGACTCCGGCGGCAGCTCGTTCGACGAATCCTGTTCTTCGCCCTGGTTGCGCCTGGCCCGGGCGTTCCCGGCGGCGGCGATTCCCCCGGCCAACCTGGCGACCACGCTGGAGCTGGGCAGCATGGGGGACACCCGGGTCGACCAGGCCCAGGCCAATTGCGAGGCCATTCTCGGCTTCCTCGCCGAGCAGGGTTTCATCTCCGGCACCTGGCCGGCGGCACCGGCCGACTGCTGTGAAGGCATGCCGTTCGAAGGCACCCAATACCTGTTCGCACCGCATCACGGTGTGGTCAGTTTCCTGCGTGAGGCCGGGGAATGGGTAGAGAAGGGCGATGCGCTGTTCGAGGTGGTCGACCCGTTGAGCGACAAGGTCACCACCGTGCAGGCCGGCACCAGTGGCGTGCTGTTCGCCATCGACCGTGGGCGCTACACCCAGCCAGGCACCTGGCAGGCGAAAGTCGCCGGGCGTGAACCGATTCGGGTGGGGAAGCTGATCAACGACTGACTTCGGAATTTTCAGTGCCCGTCCGGGCCTCTTCGCGAGCAGGCTCGCTCCCACATTTGAAATGCGGTCCTTGTGGGAGCGAGCCTGCTCGCGAAGACGGCATTCGCCACACCCGAGATGTTCCTGCCAACCGACCAGTGTTAGGCTCTTGCGCGAATCCTGCATTCCGTGAAGGAAGACCCATGTTGAAGATTCTCGCGTTGCTCACGCTGTTGGCATCCACTGCCGTCCACGCCCAGACCCCGCTGCAAACCGACCTGCCACTCAAGTACCTGGCGCAGGCCACCACCGATTCGAACCCTCAACCCCTGGTGATTTTCCTTCACGGTTACGGCAGTAACGAGCAGGACCTGTTCGGCATCAAGGATGACTTGCCCGCGTCCTACACCTACCTGTCGGTGCAGGCGCCGTTGGTGATGGAGGCGGGCAGCTATCAGTGGTTCCGCAAGAAGGGCGAAGGGGCCTACAACGGTGAGACCGATGATTTGAAGTCCAGCGGCCAGGTGTTGCTGGACTTCGTCGCACAGGCCGCGAAGAAATATCACACCGAACCGGAGAAGGTGTTCCTGGTGGGGTTCAGCCAGGGTGCGATCATGTCTTACGAAGTGGGCTTGCGGCACCCCGAAGCGCTCGGCGGGATCGCGGCGTTGAGCGGGCGGATTCTGCCGGTGCTCAAGTCCGAGCTAAAACCGGATGAAAAGCGCCAGTCGCTGGCGATTTTCATTGGTCATGGCGAACAGGACAAACGCCTTCCCTACAGCGACGGTACCGAGGCCAACAGCCTGTTGCAGAGCGTGTCACTCGACCCCGAGTTTCACGGCTACCGCGGTGTCGGCCACAACATCAGCGCCGAAGAGATCCAGGACTTGAGCGCCTGGTTGCAGCGCCTTAACCCCTGAGCCTTATTTTCCGCTGACGATCTGTTTGATCAGGGTTTCATGGGCCGCCATGTCGCCAGGGCGGGAAATCACCTGGATCACCGCCATGCGGGTGCCGGAGGCGGCCATCAGTGTGGTGGTGAGGGTCATGCCACCGCCTTGCGTGGCAGTGCCGTCGATCTGGCGCAGGCCCAGCCCGGATTTCTGGGTGAGGGTTTTCTCGCTGAGCTTGTTGTAGTCGGGCAGGGACTTGTGTTGCGCCGCATCGAAGTCGGCCACGGTGCCGTCGAGAAACCCGCCATCGTTGTCCTTGACGCTGATGCCGTTGGGCAGGGTGTTTTCAGCGGCGATCACCACGGTCTTGGTGGTTTCATTGCTGTACAGGGTGCCGCTGGCACCGTCCGGGCTGGCCGGCAGCGGGTTGGCGATGAAACCCTTGGGCAGGTTGAAGGTGAATTTGCTGCCGAGCATCGAAACTTTCCGGGCTGGCGCATCGCTGGAAGTGGCCTTGGCGGCCTGCGCATTCAAAGCCCCCAGGCCGGTAGCGGCTGCCAACAGCAGGACAAGGGCTTTTTTACTCAACAAAGACATCGGAATCTCCAGGGATGGGCGCGCGGTGGGGCGCGATCATCCCACGGAGGTTGTGCTGCATTCCAGCCTGCCGTAACGAGCGGTCACTTGCGGTGAGGTCGCTTTCCTGTGGTGAGGGAGTCTTGCTCCCGCTGGGCCGCGAAGCGGCCCCCTGCATTCTTTCCGACGTACCTCATCGAACGTGTTTCGGTGCTTTGACGGTTCCTCCAGCGCCCGTCGTCGGGCCAACCGGCCGCGCCAGCAGACGCTTTGTCACACCCAGCATGGCCACCGACACCGCGATGCCCAGCACAAAAGCGTTCATTCCCATCGTCGGCAGGGTCAGCGCCAACACCAGGCAGAAGGCGGCGAACGAGTACATGCCGGTGGCGGTGGCGCGCAGCAACGCGGCGGTAAAGGCCGGGCCACGGGTTTGCTGGGAGAACACCGCCATCACGCTGCCCAACACCGGGAACACCGCCAACAGGCCACTCCAGCGGTCGCCAACGGTGCTGGCCAGCAGCGTCACGACCAGGGTGAGCAATGCACCGGCCACCATGCGCAGCACAAGCTTGTCGGATTTCGGCCCCGGGCCACTGAGCACCGGTTGCACGGGGGGGAAAAGATAAGGCGCGGCGAGCAGCGCGGTCGCAGCGGCGCACAGCGAAAACACCAGGGATCCCGGAATCAGCGACAGGACAACCGCCACCAGCGCCCAGACCGACAGCGAGGTCATCAACGCCAGTGGCCATCCGGTCCGTTGTGCGACCTGGGCGTAGGTCACGCAAAACGCAATCATCGCGAACATGGCCGACAGTGCTGCAGTGGCCGATTGCGCAGCGAACGCCTGGCCTTGCTCAAGAGCAAGGAACAACAGGATCGGCCCGACCACCACCGGCAACCCCGACAACCAGCCGGCCACGCTCGGTCCCCAGCGTTTGCCAGCCAGGGAAATCAGCAGCAGGAAGCCTGGGATTACCAGCAGTTTGAGGATCAACACGCGCATGTCTCCGACCTGTGTGAGGTGGCAACGGTAACATTGCATCGGCCAGATTGCTTTATCTGTATGCGGATTTTGTATACATGAAGCCTTCGGAATTTGTACGAAAGGATCTTTTTCGCCTACGTTTCCTGGGCATCTGCGAGGAGGCCAACCTGCCATGAACCACCGCTGCGCCATGGTCTGTGGCTGCTTGTAATGTTGAGCTGCCAGGCTTTCAGGGCAGCAGAAGCTGGGCATGGCTGCGTAGACTTTGCTTTGTGGTGATCAGTGGGGGCGGACAGTGGGTTGATTCTGCAGTTTTTGGGGTGACTCGTCGGGCCCCTTCGCGAGCAAGCCCGCTCCCACATTTGACCGAGTTGTCCAGACGAGCGCGGTCCACTGTGGGAGCGGGCTTGCTCGCGAAGAACGATGACGCGGTCCACCTGAAAAAACGGGGATAAAAAAACCAGGATGTGGCGAGGGGGCTTGCCCCCGTTGGAGTGCGAAGCACTCCCAAAGTACTCGACTATTGCCGAGATTCTGGGGCTGCTGCGCAACCCAACGGGGGCAAGCCCCCTCGCCACAGTTGTCCAGACAGCGACGGATCTTCGTGGGTCCCCGCGCCGTCTGTTGAACGCTTTAAGCCCGTTCGAGCGCCAGTGCCACGCCCTGACCGCCACCGATGCACAGGGTGGCGAGGCCTTTTTTGGCATCACGCTTGAGCATTTCATGCAGCAGGGTCACCAGCACGCGGCAACCCGAAGCACCGATCGGGTGGCCCAGGGCGATGGCGCCGCCGTTGACGTTGACCTTGTTCAAGTCCCATTCCAGGTCCTTGGCCACCGCCAAAGATTGCGCGGCGAAGGCTTCGTTGGCTTCAACCAGGTCAAGCTGGTCGACGTTCCAGCCGGCCTTGTCCAGGCAACGACGGGTGGCCGACACCGGGCCGATGCCCATGATCGCCGGGTCAACGCCTGCGTTGGCGTAGGCCGCGATTTTCGCCAGTACCGGCAGGCCCAGGGCCTTGGCCTTGTCGGCGCTCATCAGGATCACGGCGGCGGCACCGTCGTTCAGCGACGAAGCGTTGCCGGCGGTCACCGAACCGTCCTTCTTGAAGGCCGGCTTGAGTTTGCCCAGGGATTCGGCGGTGGTGCCGGCCCGTGGCTGCTCGTCGGTGGCGAAGGACAGCGGATCGCCCTTGCGCTGCGGGATCAGGATCGGGGTGATTTCATCGACGAAGCGCCCGGCTTCGATGGCGGCTACGGCTTTCTGTTGCGAGGCGGCAGCGAACGCGTCCTGCTGCTCGCGAGTCAGGCTGTACTTCTCGGCCAGGTTCTCGGCGGTGATACCCATGTGGTAGTCGTTGAACGCGTCCCACAGGCCATCGCTGATCATGGTGTCGACGATCTGCGCGTGGCCCATGCGCAGGCCGGTGCGCGCGCCGGGCATGACGTAGTTGGCCAGGCTCATGTTTTCCTGGCCGCCGGCGATGATCACCTCGGCATCGCCGCAGCGAATTGCCTGGGCGCCCAGGTGCAGGGCCTTGAGGCCCGAACCGCAGACCTTATTCAGGGTCATGGCCGGTACGGCGAAGGGCAGGCCGGCCTTGATCGCGGCCTGGCGCGCAGGGTTCTGCCCGGCGCCGGCGGTCAGCACCTGGCCCATGATCACTTCATCGACTTGCGCAGGGTCCAGGCCGGTTTGCGCCATCAACTGGCGGATCACCGCAGCGCCCAGGTCAACGGCAGAAACATTGGCCAGGGAACCCTGGAAACTGCCGATCGCGGTGCGCGTGGCGGCAACAATGACGACTTCTTGCATGGAATGATTCCTCACTGGGCAGCGAACTGCATTTCCGGAACGTGGTCCGGGACGATCAGTTTACCAGCGGTCTTGGCGACGATTTCCTCGACACTGACGCCAGGTGCGCGTTCCTTGAGGACAAATGCGCCATTTTCGATTTCCAGGTAGGCGAGGTCGGTCAGCACGCGCTTGATGCAACCGGCGCCGGTCAGCGGCAGGCTGCATTGCGACAGGAGCTTGGACTCACCGTCCTTGGACGCGTGGGTCATGATGACGATGATGTTGTCTGCGCCGGCCACCAGGTCCATCGCGCCGCCCATGCCCTTGACCAGCTTGCCGGGGATCATCCACGAGGCGATGTTGCCTTGCACGTCCACTTCGAAGGCGCCCAGTACGGTCAGGTCGACATGACCACCGCGGATCATCGCGAAGGACTCGGCCGAGGAAAAGATCGAAGCGCCGATGCGCGCGGTCACCGTTTGTTTGCCGGCGTTGATCATGTCGGCATCGATGGTTTCTTCAGTCGGGAACGGACCCATGCCCAGCAGGCCGTTTTCCGACTGCAGCATGACCTCCATGCCTTCAGGGATGTAGTTGGCGACCAGGGTCGGAATGCCGATGCCCAGGTTCACGTAGAAGCCGTCCTGCATTTCGCGGGCGACGCGTTGAGCCATTTGTTCGCGGGAAAGTGCCATTATCGTTATTCCTTCATTCGGTCCGGGGGCAGGGGATCACTTACGCACGGTGCGCTGTTCGATGCGCTTCTCGAACGTGCCGCAGATGATCCGGTCGACGTAGATGCCAGGGGTGTGGATCTGCGCCGGGTCCAGCTCGCCGGGTTCGACGATTTCCTCGACTTCGACCACGGTGATCTTGCCGGCAGTGGCGGCCAGCGGGTTGAAGTTCTGGGCGGTGTGGCGATAGATCACGTTACCGAAATGGTCGGCTTTCCAGCCTTTGACGATGGCGAAGTCGCCGGTGATGGACTCTTCCATCAGGTACTTGCGGCCATGGAATTCACGCACTTCCTTGCCTTCGGCAACCGGAGTGCCCACGCCGGTGGCGGTGAAGAAGGCCGGAATGCCAGCGCCGCCCGCGCGCATTTTCTCAGCGAGGGTGCCTTGCGGGGTCAGGATGACTTCGATTTCGCCCTTGAGCAGCTGCTCTTCGAACAGCTTGTTTTCGCCGACGTAGGACGCCACCACTTTGCTGATCTGGCGGTCGGTCAGCAGTACGCCGAGGCCGAAACCGTCGACGCCGCAGTTGTTGGAGACGACGGTGAGGTCGCGAGTGCCCTTGCGCTTGATCTCGGCGATCAGGTTTTCCGGGATGCCACACAGGCCGAAGCCGCCAGCGATCACGGTCATGCCGTCTTCAAGACCTGCCAGAGCTTCCTCGTAGGAACTCACGCGCTTGTCGAAACCTGCCATATGCACCTCTTTTATTCTTTGTGGGCGGCTGGCTAGCCGAATGGGAAAGAGTGTCTCGCCGAAGTATTCATTTGTTAAGTTGATTTTTACGGTTGATTAATAGATAAAACTCAACAAACCGCTGCTTTCTTGCAGCTCCAGGCTTGTAGCTTACAACTGGAAGCGAAGCGAACATGACCATTAAGCAGATCCGCGCCTTTCTCGCCGTGGCCCAGAGCCTTAGCTTTGCCGTGGCCTGTGAACGCCTGCACCTGTCGCAATCGGCCCTGAGCCTGACCATCAAGGCGCTGGAAGAGGGCCTTGGCGGACGCCTGTTCACCCGCAACACGCGCAACGTGGCGCTCACCGCCGAAGGCGAATCCCTGGTGCCGCTGGCGCGCCGGTTGATCGCCGACTGGGACAATGTCGAGGACGAGCTGCGTCAACGCTTCACCCTGCAGCGCGGTCGCGTGACCCTGGCGGCGATGCCGTCGTTCGCCGGCAACCTGCTGCCGCCGATCCTCAAGACCTTCCGCGCCCGTTACCCGAACGTCAACGTGACGGTCAATGACGTGATCAACGAGCAGGTGCTGGAAATGGTCCGTGACCGCCAGGTTGAACTGGGGGTGGCGTTCGAGCCGACCCAGAGTTCGCCGCTGCAATTCACGCCGTTGTACATCGATCGATTCGTGGCGGTGGTGCCCCTGGATTCGGCGCTGGCCGGACTTGATGACATCGATTGGCAGACTCTGCTCAAGGAGCCGTTCATTACCTTGCAGCGACCTTCCACCGTGCGGGTCATGCTTGAAGAGCACCTGCAGGCCCGCGGCATGAAGCTGTCCGTGGAGTTTGAAAGCCATCAACTGGCGACGGTCGGACGCATGGTCGCCAGCGGCCTGGGCGTGAGCGCAGTGCCGGCCTTGTGTGCCGGGCAGATGCGTGAGCTGGGCGCGCGCTGCATTACCTTGCGCGATCCGGTGGTGGAGCGGGCGCTTGGTGTGTTGACGTTGCCCGGGGGGGAGCTGTCGGCGGCGGCGCAGGCGTTGTTTGATGTGCTGAAGGAGGAAAAATTTGGGGAAAAGCTTCTCTGACATGAGCGCCGGCCCCTGTGGGAGCGAGCTTGCTCGCGATGAGGCCTGCACATTCAACATCTATGTTGACTGACTCGCCGCCATCGCGGGCAAGCCCGCTCCCACAGTTTTCTGGGTTGATCAGGAAGATAGGCGTTGGGCCAACAAGGGTAAGAGCTGCTCGCACGCCCCCTCGATCTTCATATCCAGAATGTCATCCGCCCGGGTCTTGCCCAGGTTGATCGCGATCAACGGCTTGCCCTGATCCACCACCGCCCGGCACAAGCGAAACGCCGAATAGGCCATCAACGAAGACCCGATCACCAACAACCCGGCAGCCTGTTCAACGGCCGCCATCGCCTTGGCCGCCGTGGCGTGCGCGACGTTTTCACCAAAAAACACCACATCCGGCTTCATCCGTTCCCCGGCGCAATGCGGGCAATGCGGGACCTGGAAACGGGCCTCGAAGGCCGCGTCGAGCAGGGTGTCGCCATCCGGCGCCTGTACCGCGTCGACGCCGGCCAGGTAGGGGTTGCGGGTTTCCATCAAGCGCTGGATCGAGTCGCGCTCGCAAAGCCTGCCGCAATCGAGGCACAACACCCGGTGCAAACTGCCGTGGAGTTCGATCACGTCATGGCTGCCGGCCTGGTCATGCAGGGTGTCGACGTTCTGGGTGATCAACCCGCTGATCTGTCGCGTACCCTGCAGCCGGGCCAGGGTGTCGTGGGCCACGTTCGGCTGCGCCAGGCGCACCCGTGGCCAGCCGAGCATCGCCCGCGCCCAATAGCGGCGCCGGGACTCCGGGGCGGAGAGAAACTCCTGGTACATCATCGGCTGCCGGCCCCGTCGCACGCCCTGATTGTCACGATAATCGGGGATGCCCGACGGTGTGCTGATGCCGGCCCCGGTCAGCACTGCAAACGGCGCGTCGGCCATGCGTTGATGGAGGCGCTCGAGTTGTTCGTGGATCAGGCTGTCGAGCATGCTGGAAAACCTGTAGGAGCGAGCTTGCTCGCGATGGTCGTCAACGATAACACTGTAAGCCTGACACCCCGCGGCGTGCTCGCGCTTTTCGCAAGCACGCTCGCTCCTGCAGAAGACGGGAGGCGGTGTTTACTTGCGTGCCTCCAGAATCAGGTTGAACGGCGTCTCTGTGGCCCGACGAAAACGGCTGAACCCGGCCTCGCTGAACACCTTGCGCAACCGCGCTTCACCGGCCTGGGCACCCAGCCCGAGGCCGACTTCCTGGGACAGCGAGTTCGGCGTGCAAATGAAGGTCGAGGCGGCGTAGAACAGGCGTCCGACCGGGTTGACGTTGTCGTCGAGCAAGTCATTGGCGTAGGGCTCGACCAGCAGCACCGTGCCGTCCTCCTTCAACGATTCATAGGCATGTCTGGCCGCGCCCACCGGATCGCCCATGTCGTGCAGGCAGTCGAAGTAGCAGACCAGGTCATAGTCGTTGCCGGGGTAGCTTTTTGCTGTGCCCTGGAAGAACTTGGCCCGGTCGGACACACCGCCTTCTTCGGCCCGTTGGGTGGCGACGGTAATGGAGGGCGCGTGGTAGTCGAAGCCGACGAAGCGCGAATCCGGAAATGCCTGGGCCATGATCACCGTCGAGGCGCCGTGACCGCAGCCGATGTCCGCCACTTTGGCCCCGGCTTCCAGTTTGGCCACCACACCGTCGAGGGCCGGCAACCATTCGGCGATCAAATGGGCTTTGTACCCAGGGCGGAAGAAACGCTCGGTACCGCTGAACATGCACGGGTGATGCTCGCCCCAGGGCAGGGCGCCGTTGCCGCGCATGGCGTTGACCAGCTTGTCCTTGTCGTGGAAAAACGACGCGACCACGCCTATGCCCCCGGCGATATAGACCGGAGAGTCTTCGATGGCCAGGGCCAGGGCTTGCTCTTCGGGCAGGCGGAACTGGCCGTCGCGGTGTTCCATGTAGCCGGAGGCGGCGTGGGCGCTGAGCCATTCGCGCAGCAGGCGGGTGTTGCAGCCGGTTTTCTCGGCAAGGGTTTCGGGGGTGATGGGCTGGCTGTCGGCCATCGCCCGGTACAGGCCGAGCTCTTCGCCGAGGATGACGTTGGCGAGCATCGCCGCGCCGCCCATGTCATTCACCAGTTTGCCCATGAAGTCGTTGAGTCTGGCCTCGTCCATCACGTGTGCTCCTTTGGCAGGATCACGGTCCAGAGGCATCGTTTGGCGAGGCATGCGCCGCTGGGCGGTGGTCGTGGGGATGTGCAGGGCACCAAGCGGGTCCTGCGTGCAGTAAGTTTAGTTCGGGCCTTGTACCGCGGGGTCTGGCGCGACGAAAGCAATATGTTCCTGACCGACACTGGACCCTGTGGGAGCGAGCCTGCTCGCGAACGCGGTGGCTCAGGCAAAGGCTTTTCGCCTGTAAAAACGCTTTCGCGAGCAGGCTCGCTCCCACAGTAGGGCGTGATGTATCTCACTGTATCCAACCTGCCTTTCGATACAGTCCCGAGCAACTTTAGGGGCTGGCCAAACACAGTCCCGATACACCCCTTCGATTAACTGTGCCTCATGGCGGGCACCGGCCCGCGCCCTTGGACACAGGCGAGATCGATACCATGCAGACATCCATTCCCCCCGTAGCCAAGGCCAGCGCCGGGCTTGGCCTGCGTCGCGGTTTACTCAAAGACCTGCAAGCGGCCCCTGTCGGCAGTTTCGACTTTCTGGAGGTCGCGCCAGAAAACTGGATCGGCATCGGTGGCGCCCATGGTGCGGCGCTACGGGCGCTGGCCGAGCGTTATCCGTTGTCCTGTCACGGGCTGTCCCTGTCCCTGGGCGGGCCGTCGCCGCTGGACGTCGGCTTTTTGCAGGAAGTCCGGGGTTTTCTCGATCACTACCACGTGCCGCTGTACAGCGAGCATTTGAGCTATTGCAGCGATGACGGTCACCTGTACGACCTGTTGCCGCTGCCGTTCACCGAAGAAGCGGTGCACCACGTCGCCGCGCGTATCTGCCAGGCCCAGGACATCCTCGGTCGGCGCCTGGCGGTGGAAAACGTTTCTTACTACGCCGCGCCCCAGCAGGACATGGACGAGGTGACGTTCACCAATGCGGTGCTGCGCGAGGCTGATTGCGACCTGTTGCTGGACGTCAACAACGTCTACGTCAACTCGATCAACCACAGTTTCGATCCCCAGGCGTTTCTCGCCGGTATCGATGCGGGACGGGTGGTGGCCATGCATATTGCCGGGCATTTCGATGAGTCCGACACCTTGAAAATCGATACCCATGGCGCTTCGGTGAAGCCGGCGGTGTGGTCGTTGCTGGCCCAGGCCTACGCCCGGTTCGGTGTTCAACCGACCTTGCTGGAGCGCGATTTCAATTTTCCGGCATTCGCCGAACTGGTGGCGGAATTGCAGACCATTCGCCGCTTGCAACAGGAGGGCGTGAACTGTGGATAAGTCGAGCCTTGTGCAGCAACAAACCACCATGGGCCTGTACCTGCGCGACCCTGAACACAACGCGCCACCCACCGAAATGGACCCTGCCCGGGCACAGGTTTACCGCGATCTGGTGTTCGCCAACCTGTCTTCATTGCTCAGCGGAACCTTTCCGGTCCTGGTGACGATTCTGGGCGATGAGGATTGGCGTTCGCTGGTGCGGATTTTTCTGCGGGACTACCGCGCCCGCACGCCGAAATTCGGTGAGATCGCCCAGGAGTTTGTCGAGTTTCTTGCCAGTGAACCTCAGGCGTTGGCCGATGGTTCGTGGCCACCGTTCATGGTGGAGCTGGCGCATTACGAGTGGGTGGAAATGGCGCTGCAACAGTCCGACGCCGAGCCTGTGGCTGCGGGTGACGCGGCGTTGTTGCTGGATCGGCCCTTGCAGGTGTCGCCGCTGGCCTGGCCGTTGGCGTATGCCTGGCCGGTGCAACGGGTGGGGCCGGATTATCAGCCGGACGTTTTGCCGGCTCAGCCGACGCTGTTGCTGGTGCGTCGGGCCGAAGACTGGAGTGTCAGGTTTTCCGAGTTGAGTCCGTTGGCGTGGCGGTTGTTGCTGCTTGTTGGCGAGCTTCCCGAGTTGACCGGGCGTGAGCTGTTGCAGGGGGTGGCGGTGGAGGCTGGGGCGGTGGGGTCTTTGGAGTTTCTGGAAGGTGGGGTGGGGTTGTTGCGGCAGATGCATGGGGAGGGGGTTTTGGGGGTTGTTGATTGAGTACATATCCGTTTCTTCGGTAACGGCGACTGGCGGTTTCGCCCTTACGGCGAGTCACTTTTAACAAGCGCCTTAAAAGTAACCAAAAGCGCTCGCCCCTTACGTACGGCCCCTCGCTGAGGCTCGGGGTTCCTTCGCTGCGGTATTCATCCGGGGGCATTGCCCTCCGGTCGGCTTCGCTTCG